>JAITOI010000153.1 GCA_031289995.1 Prevotellaceae bacterium
CAGCACCTCTTCGAGCACGGATTTGGGGTCGGTGTTGGTGTTGTCGGGCAGGACAAGGACGGCGGTGTTGAGGCCGTTGAGGAGGGCGGTGTAGGCGGTGCGGGCGGAGTCGGTGGTGAGGCGCTCCTTGGCCAGCTCCTGCAGCAGGATGATGGCGGAGTCGGGTCGTCCAACGCGTACCTTGGCTTCGGCCTCGACCAGCAGGAGCTCTTCGCCCCGCATGAAGATGACGTCGCCGACCCAGCTGGCGAGCACGCGGGCAAGGCGTTTTTTCTGGCCGTAGTTGACGCGGTCGCCGTTGCTGGCGCTCCCCTGCTTTTCGTCGTAGAACCAGGCTGTACGGGCATCGGCTGCGCCAAATTTGGCCACATGTCGGTAGAGCCAGCTGCTGATGCACTTCCGCTGGCCGTAGCCGTAGGCGGTGCTCGTGCGGGCGTCGAGGAAGCAGTAGATGGAGCCGTAGATGGAGCTCTGGTCGGTGATGACCTCCATTGCCCACAAGCTGGTGGCAAGACTTTTGTCGGACATTCCGGAGCTGAGGTCGGCAGGCGGCAGCACCTTCACGGAGAGGCAGGAGCGGGCGTCGCGAGCCGCGTCGGAGGCCTCCTGCCATCGCCCCTGCACGAGCGCTACGCGGGCTTGCAGGCCTCGTGCCACGTAGTAGTCGATGTGCGAGCAGTGCTCCTGTCGCGGCTTGTCGATGTCGGTAAAAATTTCGATGGCGCGCTCGAGGTCGCTGTTGATGATGGCGTACACGTCGGCCACCGTACCTCGCGGCTTGCCCTCGTCGCCGGCGCGGGTGGGCAAGGTGTAGATGGGCACGCCTGGGTCGAGCTCGTGTCCGAGGTAAGTTTTTTGGAACACCTGCACCAGCTCGAAGTAGCTGAACGCTCTCAGCGCGTAGGCCTGCGCCACCACGCTCTGGGCGGTGTAGCTGTTGGCTCCAATCTGTCCGTCCTCGGCGATGATGTAGTTGGCGTTCGAGATGAGGGTGTAGTACATGTTCCAGAGGTTGTAGCTGCGCGAGGCGTTGCTGATGGAGATGACGCTGGTGTACTCCAGCGCGTAGTCGGGCCCAAACCAGTTGAAGGCCATCTGCACCATGTCGTCGGCCATCAGGTCTTCGGCGAGCAGGGTGCTCTGGTGGCCTATGGCGTGGGTGGAGTTGCCCGACACGAATGACGTGCGCCAAAGCAGGGCGTATGCGCCGTTGATGGCGGTGAGTGCGGCCTGGTCGGACGCGAAAATTTCGGTGCCCGACACGCTATCTGTGGAGCTTGTTTCCAAGTAGTCGCTGCAGGAGGCGGCGAAGGTCAAGGATAGAGAAATAAAAATAATGCGTTTCATATTTTTGATTTGAAGATTTGAAGATTCTTGTCCGCGAATTACACGAATTAACGCGAAGATTTGAAGATTTGAAGATTGTTGTCCACGAATTACACGAATTAACACGAAAATTTGAAGATTCTTGTCCGCGAATTACACGAATTAACGCGAAGTTGATGATTTGAAGATTGTTGTCCGCGAATTACACGAATTAACGCGAAGTTGAAGATTTGAAGATTTGAAGATTGTTGGGTCGCATATCGCATATCGCACAGTCGCATATCGTGCATTAAAAAGCTACATTAATTCCGAGTGACACCGTCCGCACGGGCACGTAGTTGTAGCTCAGCGAGGAGGTGAGCGAGCCTTGCGGATCGAAGCCTTTGAGGGCGGTGAAGGTGTAGAGGTTGTCGGCGGCGAGGTAGATGCGTGCGCTCTCGAAAGATAGGCGGTTGAGCCATCGCTCGGGCAGCGTGTAGCCTATGGTGAGGTTGCGAATGGCGAGGAACGAGGCGTCGATAAGGTGGCTCTGCGTGCTGCGGTTGGAGCTGGCCAATTCGAGGCGCGGGATGTCGGTAATGTCGCCAGGATTTTGCCATGCGCGGAGCACATCGCGGTGCATCGTTTGCCCCGAATAGGCAGGCTCCATAAGGCTTGCGTACATGTTGTCGAGGGTGCGTCCGCCAACGGAGTAGCTGGTGAGGAACGAAATATCTACGCAGCTCCACAGCGTAAATTCGAAGTTGAACGAACCCGAAAAGTCCGGCTCCTTGCTCCCCACCGCCTCGCGCGAGGTGGCGGCCTTGCTGGGGTCGGCAGAGATGTAAGGCTCGCTTGCGCGTTCGTCGGTTGTTGGGTCGCGCTTGTCCCAAACGTAGTAGAGCTGCTGCCCGTTGCTGGGGTCAACGCCTGCGCTGCGGGGCAGGTACCACGAGTGGATAGGCTCGCCGACCTTGTAAATCATGCTGCCGCTGATGATGGGCTTGTCGGTGGCGAGCTGGGTAATTTTGTTGCGCACCAAGGAGCCAATGGCGGTGAGCTTCCAGTCGAAGTTGCGGCGCTTGATGAGGTCGATGGCGAGCAGCAGCTCGAAGCCGATGTTCTCCATCGAGCCGATGTTGTCGAGGTAGCTGTCAAAGCCCAGCGATGGCGCCATGGGCACCTCGAGCAGCATGTCGGTGGTGATGCGCTTGTACACGTCGGCGGTGATGCTGAGGCGGTCGAAAATTCTTGCCTCGAGGCCGACGTTGAAGTTGCCGTTTTTCTCCCACTTCAGGTCGCGACTTTCGAGGGAGCTGAGCACGGAGCCGTTGTTGTTCGCGTTAGCCCAGCTCAGGTCGTAGAACGACTGCCAAGCGTAGTACGTGCCCACCGCATCGTTGCCCTGCTCGCCGTAGCTGGCGCGAAGGCTGAGGTTGTTGAGCCAATACTTTTGGCTGCGCAAAAAGCTTTCCTCGCTCGCTCGCCAGTTTAGCCCCACTGACCAAAACACGCCCCATCGGGAGTCCTTGTGGAAGCGCGACGAGCCGTCGGTTCGCAGGCTTGCCTCGAAGTTGTACTTGTCCGCAAAGCTGTACTTGAATCGCGACAACACCGACTCGACATTGTACGAAACCTCGTCCGAAGACGGCAGCTGCACGGTAGTGCCCGGGTTGAGCTCGTAGATGCCGGGGAAGGGAAAACCTGTCATCTGCGCGCTAAGGCTGTTGCTGACGAGCGAGTAAAATTCGTGGCCTGCGATGAAGTCAACGGAGTGCTCGTCGAAGCGGTGGTTGTAGCCCAGAATTTGGTTAAAGGTGTAGCTGATGCCGCGCGACGATGTTTTGGTGAGGCGACCGTTGGTGGGCGGTCCGGCGTTGCCGAAGAGGGGGTTGTAGTAGGTTGTGCCTCGCCCGTTTTGGTTGGAGGCGGAGATGTCAACCTTAAAGGTAAGCCCCTTGGCCAGGCCGTAGGCGTCGTCGTAAAGCCCCAGCTCGGTGTAGCCTCGCACGGTGAGGTTGTCGGTGTTGGAGTAGTACTTATCCTCGAACAGCAGGGCGACGCAGTTGAAGTTGTTGGCGGCACCTGTGGGGCGGTTCAGGCCGTAGTCGTAGAGCGGTTTTCCGGTTTCGTCGTGGCGGACGTTGCCGGCTTCGTCGAGCTCGTAAACGGGGTAGATGGGCGCCATCATTTGCGCCGCATACCACACGTTGTTGCTTCCGGTGGACGATGTAGGCTGGTTCTCGGTTTTGTTGAAAGCCACGTTGAGCGAGCCTCCCAGCTTGAGCCAGGGCTTGGCCTGCGAGTCCACGTTAACGCGACCGGAGAGGCGCGAAAATCCTGTTTTCCGTTGCAGCCCCTGCTCGTTGAGGTAGCCGAACGACACAAAGTAGCGCGTGCGCCTATCGCCTCCGGCGAGGTTGATGGAGTACTCCTGGCGTAGCGGCAGCGGCTCCGTAACCTCGTCCATCCAGCTTTGATGGTAGCGCAAGCTGGCCTCGGGGTTTACCTTGCCGGTGCTGGGGTCGATGAGCAGCGCGACGGGCATGTTGTAGGGGTTGTACTGCTCGTTTTCGCCAAACAGCCGGTTGTTGCCGCTGCTCATTGCGGCAATGGCGGCCGCACCTGCCGACGAGGGAGCGAGGCCATCGTCGTAGATAGCTGCGTTTTTGTACATCATAAACGAGGCCTCCATAAACTCGCGCTCGTCGAGAGTTTCGTAGGGTTCGATGGCTCGCGACGTTAGGCCCCACAAGGCTTTCGCCGTTATGCGCAGCGAGCCTTCAGCCCCGCGCTTGGTGGTTACGAGCACCACTCCGTTGGCTCCTCTGGCGCCGTAGAGGGCACCCGCCGAGGCGTCTTTGAGGATGGTTATGCTCGCAATGTCGTCGGGGTTTATGGCAGCCATCGAGCCGTCGTAGGGGGCTCCGTCAACCACGTAAAGAGGGTCGTTGGACGAGTTGATGGAGCCGAAGCCGCGCACCCTAATGCTTGCGCCCGAACCGGGCTGGCCCGAGCCGCTCGTTACCTGAATGCCCGCCACCGTGCCCTCAATGGCCTTGGTAACGTTGGCCACCACGCGCTTCGACAATTGCTTCGCCGAAACCGTGCCAGCCGAGCCAACCATCGACTCCTTTTTCGCCGTGCCGTAAGCCACCACCACCACATCTTCGAGCGCCTGCGCGTTGTCCTCCAGCTCAACGTTTACCGACGTTTGCGCGGCAACCACCACCTCGTGCGTCTGCTTGCCAAGGTAGGTAAACACCAGCGTTGCGCCCGCCGGAACCACAAGCTGGTAGCGGCCTTCGCCATCGGTCATGGTGGCAATGGTGCTGCCCTTAACCGACACCGTGGCGCCTGCCAGAGGCTGCCCGCCATCGGTTACCACGCCGCTCACCGTGCGCGTTTGCGCGTGGGCAAGGCCGACACATAAAAGTAGGACAAGGGTAAAGAAATTTTTCATTTTTGCCATCTTCAAATCTTCAAATTTTTTAATCTTCAAATCCTCAAATCTTCAATTTTCAACTCCTCATCACCTCCAAAACCACCTCACCAAAACCCCCGCCCCCATTAGCTTCACGCTCTTCGCATTCTCCAAGTAGCTGCCGTAGGCAAACGTCGCGGGCGCGTCCGAACGGTAGCCCACCAGCTCCGCATTGGCCGAGCCGGCAGTAATGCTGTTCACGCCGTAGTCGAAGTAAAATCCGGCGTAGCACCGCTGCCCGCTGAGGCGAAACTTCAGGCCTGCCTCGGCCGACAGCAGCAGGGCGAGCTGGGGGCTGTACGAGTGGCTTGCGTCCTCGCTCCGGTCAACAAATCCGTAGTCGGGCAAGTCGCCCTCGAAGGTTACATTTGGCAGCTCAAAGTAGCCCGTGGTGAGCAGGCGGTTGGCCGTTGTGCGAACGCTGCCCGCAAGCGGCACGGCGAGCTTGCCGCCCAGCGCTGCGCAAAAGGCGAGCTCGCCTTCGCTCTCGAGCTGAAGCATCAGCGGGATGGTGAGCGTCAGCGCCTGCGAACGCTCGCGGTAGCCGGTGTACTCGTAGGTGAACCGAAAGGCTTCGCCCAGCGCGGTCTGGGCGCTCGTTGTGCCATCAGCCGTGCGGCCTGCGGCGGTAGCCTCGGCGGTGTAGAGCTGCAGGGCGAGGCCTGTTTTGAGCGCCAGCTGTGGCGACAGGAAGAGGTAGCAGGCGGCCCCCACCGTGCCGCCCGCGCCGTTGTGGTGCGAGGCTTTGCCGGCGTCGTAGCGGAGGGTCGCGAGGCCTCCGCCCAGCTCTGCCGCCAGCTGCAGCCGGAGGCGGGAGCGGGGCGAAGTGTCGGGCTGGGCGAAGGCGCCAAAGCTCAACGAAAGGAGGAGTAATGTGGAAATATATTTCATTTTCATCTTTAAAATTCAGCGTTTAAAACTCTTTGGTTTCCCCTTTTCATATCTTATAGAAAGGGGTCAAAAAAGATAACTATCGTTTACCAAAAAGATAACTATCGTTTACCCAAAAGATAACTATCTTTTTCCCAAAAGATAACTATCCTTTCTGCCGAAAACTGGCGAGCCTTTTCACAAAGGCTCACCAGCCTCCTACAGAGGGATTTAGGCCTTAGTGTAGCTGAGTGTCTTCAGCATATCCTTAAGGTCTGACCCTGGGCGGAAAGTCACCTTTGCCGGCTCCATGAGCGAAGCGTTGAACGCTGCTTCACTCTCGGCACCCTTGCTGGTGATGGCCACCTGAAACGACCCAAAGTCTCCAAGACGAACAATTTCGCCGTTGGAAAGGTGCCTGCGCACCACCTTTGTTAGGTCATTCAGCACGGCGAGCACGTCGGTGTCGTTCACCGTTGTGCCACCCTCGGCAATTTCCTTGCCAAGCTGCTTGTAGGTCAGTTCGCCCACGCTTTTGCCTTGGGCGTACCACTTCTTGGGAGCTTGGGGATTCGCTGGGTTTCCCCGCTCCACGACAACATAATTCACAGACATTTTTTTGCCTCCTTTTTGTTGTTTGTTGATACTTGTAACATTGAACATACCTGAGCCTGTACTGACTCATTACCGTTGGATTATTTTGACTTAACCACTATTTTTATCACTCTTTTTTCGCCGCTCGGCTGCGCCACCTGCAGCAGGTACACGCCCTGCGGAAGGCCGCCCAAGTCAATGCTGGCGGAGGCTCCCGACATGGGGATGCTGGCGCGAAGCAGCTCGCCGCTCACGCCAAAAATGTTGACCACCGTTCCCGCTTCAGCCTCGCTCCGTAGCAGCACGCTGATGGCCTCGCCCTCCTTGGCGGGGTTGGGAAATACCGCAATCGCCTGCTGCACCTCGCCGCCGCTCCACACAAAGGGGCACACGCCCAGCGGCTCCTCCCGGCTGGTCTTGAGCTCGCAGCTGTAGGTGGCGTTGTCGCCAGCCTTGGGCAGCTGCAGGTACTGCCGCGTGGCGCCGTCAATGGCTTCGCCGTTGCGGTACCACTGGTAGCGCACGAAGCTGTAGCCGCCGTTCGTAGCAAACTTGTTGTTGATGGTGAGCACGTCGTCCCACTGCTGCACGAGGATGTTGTCCTGCGGCAAGTTGATGCGCAGCGTAACGGTGTCGCTCATCTGCTCGGTGCTGCGCCCCTTTACGAGCACGCGGTAGATGCCTGCATCGGCCACGCTGACGGGGTTGAGCACAAATTCGCCCAGGGTTTCGAGGCCGCTCGAGTAGGTTTCGCGCACTTCGTTCCAGGTGCTGTCGCGCTCGCTTAGGCGCTGCCAATGGTACACCACGTCGAGGCCGCTCGACGCCACCGAGAGACCCACGGCAGGGCTTGGGTCGTCCACGCAGAGAGCGCTGTGGGCGGGCTGCCGCGTGATGACGGTGGGCACCGCCCGAACCCTTAGCGAGTCGCCAATGGAGATGAAGGTGTAGCGGTCGTGCAGCGAGTTGCTCTCCACCACAACGGGGCTGACGGTGTAGGTGCCTGCCGGTGAGGTAATGTTGGCCGCGGAGCTGAACGTTACGTGCGGCAGTATGGTTCCTTCGGTGTCGCTGCCCAAGAAATTTCCGTCGGCGTGAGCCGAAAATTCTGGGTTAGGCTCGGCCTCCATGCGCGAGGCGGTGTCGACGGTTAGCCTCAGCTGAGCTTTGATGAAGAGGCAGCTCGTGTTGCTTTTTGCCGACTCGATTTGGGTGTCGCCATCGTACGCTGCCGTAACCTGGTAGCAGGCGCTAAGGCCTTGCGTGGCGAGGCTGTCAGCGTAGCCCAGCTCGCCAATTAGGGTGTCGATGCGGGTGCCGCCGCGGTAGATGTTGTAGCCCACCGACACCTGCCCCGGCTCCACGTAGGCGGCCATGATGAAGTTGTAGTTGAAGCCCAGCGAGGCCGCCGAACCCCAGCTGCCGCCGCCCAAATCGACCACGTCGCCCTTGCCCGCAACTGCAGGACCTTTATCGTATCCCGCGCTGCGAATGTAGTAGAGAATGGCGAGCTCCTTCGAGCTGTTGATGACCACATCGCGGTTCAGGTTGATGCGATTCATCGCGCCGGTAACCACCTGCGCGGCGGGCACGCTCTGCGAGTGTACCACATTTTTGTCCTCGTAGATAACCAGCTGCAGCTGCTCGTTTATCGAGGCCGGAAGCACGTCAACGGCGCGAATGATGGCGTTCTTGTAGAGCACCAAATCGGTCGGGTCAAAGCGAATGCCGAAGCCCGCGTCTTGTCCGTTGGCGAGGCCGATGGAGCCGTTCAT
>JAITOI010000172.1 GCA_031289995.1 Prevotellaceae bacterium
GTAGGGACGCGATTAATCGCGTCCCTACTCCGTGCGCAAGACGCACGCTTGTTTTCGCTTCAACTCAATTTAGCCGCCTTACGGCACTTCAATTTCGTGGGCATCGAAGTTGATTTTGAGCTTGTGCAGGCGTGCCAAGAAGTCCATCCCCACCACGCCGTGAACCATGTCAAATTCGGGCGGGAAGGCGTGGACAAAGACGGGAAAATTTTTCTCCTTCCGGCCCAACAGCTCGAAGGTGTGGAGGTGTACCACCTTCAGCGTGCAGGTGCTGGTAACCGAGTAAAAAGTGGCGGTGGGCTTGATGGCATCCAAGTCGAAGCCCAGCCGCAGCGCAGATTTTTCGTTGATGCAGGTTTTCTCAGCGCCGGTGTCGAGTACCAGCGAGAGAAACGCGGTTTCGCCACCTTTCACGCCTTTTATAAAAGGCATCACGAGGAGCTGTTTCCCCATGTAGCGGAATTGGTATTTTTTCATGCTGCCAAATTTCTATAAAATCCAAAATGGGCGTGGCTTATTTTTATCCTTCGGGTCTTCGATGTAGTCAAAGGCGTAGCACTTTGCCTTGCAGGTAGTCTTTTTTTCCAGGAACAAATCAGTCAGCTTTTTGGGGTCTTTGTGATGGCAGAACACCTCCCCTTTTACGTACACGCCGCAGTACTTGTTTTTCGGTGTTTTCACGGGGTCTTTGATTACGATGTGCTGGCCCGGATATTTTTTTACAATATCGGCCCACAGCATGACTTCGCCCTGCTCTTGTGCGGGCTTTTGGGCAGCTGTTTTTTTGGCAGCAGGCTTGGGCTGAGCGGTTTTTGTGGTGGTCATAAAATGTTAGTTTTTGGGTGATGTTTTGGGGTGATGTTTTTTGGTAAATTTGCGGGGCAAAAGTACAAAGATTTTTCCAAATTGCCATACAATCTGCTCGGCGGCCAGGGTAAGCGCATCAAAATTTAAGCGTCCTGCATGGCGCACGGCAAGACGATTGGAATAGCACCTCAAAAAAAGATTTAGCCCCCCAACACACGAAGAGCACAGAGCCAACCGAAGTAAGCTCTGTGCCCCACCCATGCTGTAAATTCAAATTTACATCTTCCCGTCCACCGTCCACACAAAGGCGTTCAGCCCTTGCTCGTCGGCCTGCTCGTTGATGAGGCGGAGGCCGACGAGGATTTTTTCGGCCTGCTCGTCGTCCACGATGGTGAGCAGCGAGCCGTTCTTCGATGGCCAGGCGTGCGAGCCGTAGTGCGGCTCGCCGGTTTCGCTGCCGCGGCCTTGCGTTTCGCTCCAGCGGGTAAACCCGCGAATGTGCAGCTTGTCGAGCAAGCTCTCTACCGGCTCCGTGAGCGACTGGCCGTAGGTGATGAATACTGCTTTCATTTTTGTTTTTGATTTGCGATTATGCGAGGCGCGAGGCGCGACGTGCGACTATGCGATGTGCGATGTGCGACCAAGCAATTTTCAAATTTTCAAATTTTCAAATCTCTAAATCTCTACCCTATTTGCCTTGCGCTCGCGCTTCGCGCTGCCCATGTTGAAGACGGTGTACATCACGGGCACAACGAGCAGCGTCATCAGCGTGGAGAAGCTCAGGCCGCCGATGATGGAGATGCCCATCGGCTTCCATATTTCGGAGCCTTCGCCGGTGCCCATTGCCATCGGAATCATGCCGAGAATGGTGGTGAGCGAGGTCATCAGAACGGGGCGCAGGCGCGACTTGCCGGAGCTGATGACCGAGTCCTTCAGCCCAATGCCACGCTCGCGTTGCAGGTTGGTGAAGTCCACAATCACGATGCCGTTTTTGACCACGATGCCGATGAGCATGATGGCGCCAATGAGGGCAATCATGCTGAGCGAGGTGCCGGTGAGCCACAGCGCCAGGAACACGCCGGTGAACGCAAACACGATGCTGACCATGATGATGAGCGGCAGGCCCAGCGACTCGAACTGCGCCGCCATGACGATGTACACCAGCAGGAGGATGAGCACCATCAGCGTGAGCAGGTCGCGGAACGAATCCTGCTGGTCTTCGACCGAGCCGCCGACAACAATGTCCACCGTTTGCGGCACGTCGCTGAGCGCGGCAATTTCCGTGCTGGTGGCTGCTGCCACGTCGCCCAGCGCGGCTCCCGGAGCGAGGGCAGCGGACACGGTAACCACGCGCTGGCGGTCTTCGCGCTCGATGACCGGCGGCGTAAACCGCTCCACCACCTGCGCCACCTCGCTCAGGCGGATGGACTGGCCGAGGTTGTTGTAGAGCAGAATATTTTGCACGTCCTCCACGGCGGTGCGGAACTGCT
This sequence comes from Prevotellaceae bacterium, assembly GCA_031289995.1. The sequence goes on from JAITOI010000172.1 coordinate 2,298, forward strand.
CGGCGTAGCGCACAATGATGTCGTACTCCTCGCCGTCTTCGCGGTAGAGCGAGGCGGTGAGACCGTTGATGCGGTTGCGCACGTAGGTGGCGGCGGTAACGGTGTTGACGCCAAACTTGGCGAGCTTTTCGCGGTCGAAAACCACGCGCATTTCGACCTTCATTTTTTCGCGGCTCACGGCCACGTCGCGGGCACCGGGGATGGTCTTCATCTTAGCCATCAGCTCGGCGGCAACGCGGTTTGTTTCGTCGAAGTTGTAGCCAAAAACTTTCACGTCCACCGTGCTTGCACCGCCCATCATGCCACCCATTCCGCCGCCGATGGACATCTTTTCTACCTCGGGCACGCGGTTCACAATGCGACGAAGTACGTCCTCCATTTGCTGCTGCGAAAGGCTTCGCTCGTGCGGCTTCACGAGGCGGATGTTGTACGAAATTTGGTTCACGCCGGAGTTGCCGAAGAGGGCGGAAAAGCCTGCCTGGTCATCGGCTCCCGACGACACGGTGATGATTTTTATTTCCTCGGGGAAGGTGTCGCGAAACTCCGTTTCGAGGCGGTGCGCAATGGCTGTCGTTTGCTCGAGGTTGTAGTTCACCGGAAGCTCAACGCTGACGCTGATTTGGCTCTGGTCGTTGGCCGGCATGAAGTCGGTGGGCACCTGCATGAAGAGCAGGATGCTGGCCACAAAGGTGAGCAGCGCGACCACCAGCGTAACGGTTTTATGCCCCAGCACGAAGCGTAGCAGGCGTGCGTAGGCGCTGTCGAGCCACACCAGGAAGCGGTCGATAGGCCTGTAGATGGCGCCCACGCCCTTGTAGGTGTGCTCCATTTTGTAGCGCAACATTTTTGCCGACAGCATAGGCGTGATGGTAACGGCGGCCACCACGGAGGTGGTGATGACGATGGTAACAATCCAGCCCAGCTGCGCGAAAATAATGCCTGCCATGCCACCCACCATGGTGAGCGGAAGGAAGACGGCGATGATGGTGAGCGTGGCGGCAATCACCGAGAGCCACACCTCGTTGGTGCCGTAGATGGCGGCATCGTTGGGGCGCGCCTTTCGCTCGAGGTGCTTGGTGATGTTTTCGAGCACCACAATGGCGTCGTCCACCACCATGCCGATGGCGATGGCGAGCGAGCTGAGCGAAATGACGTTCAGCGTGCCGTCCGTTATCATGAGGTAAATAAAGCTGGTGAGCAGCGACAGCGGAATGGTGATGGCGATGATGATGGTAGCCCGCCAGCGGCCAAGGAATACGAGCACCACGAGTATCACAAACAGGAAGGCGAACATCACCGTTTCGGTGAGCGAGTTGATGGCGTTGGTGATGAACTCGGAGGTGTCGTTGGTCACCAAAATCTTCACGTCGGAGGGCAGCGTAGCTTGAATTTCGGGCAGCATTTTGCGCACGGTTTCGCAAATTTGTACCGAGTTGGCGCCGCTCTGTTTTTGGATGGCGATGCGCACGGAGCGATGGCCGTTGGCGGTTTCCTCGATGGTCATTTTCTTAATGGTGTCGCGGACTTCGGCAATGTCGCTCATCTTAATTTCGCGCCCGCCCACGTTGGCCACCACCACGTTTTTGAGCTGCGAGCTTTGCTCAAATTCGCCGTTGGTGCGCAGCGAAATTCGCTCGGATCCGATGTCCATCGCGCCTGCCGGAATGTTGCGATTTTCGGCGGCAATGATTTGCCCAATCTGCTCGATGGTGAGCCGGTAGGCTTCCATTTTTCGCGGGTCAACGTTGACCTGCACCTCGCGCGTGGGCGCACCGCTGATGTTCACCGCGCCCACGCCGTCGATGCGGTTGAGCGGGTTGGCGAGCTTTTCCTCCAGCATTTTGTCGAGCGCAGCGTAGCTCTCATCGGCAGTTGCCGACAGGAACATGATGGGCATCATGCTCGTGCTAAACTTCACGATGAAGGGCTTGTCGGCCTCATCGGGGAGGTAGGTTTCGAGCCTGCCCAGCGCGTCGCGCACGTCGTTGGAGGCCTCGTCGAGGTTGGATCCCCACTCAAACTCGAGTATCACAATGGACATGTTTTCCTGCGACCGCGAGGTGATGGTTTTCAAGTCCTGCACGGTGTTGAGGCCATCCTCAATGCGGCGCGTGATGTTCTGCTCAATGTCCTCGGCGCTTGCCCCCGGATACGCGGTGATGACGGAGAGCATCGGTATCTCCATTTCGGGGTAGAGGTCAACGGAGAGGCTCTGGAGCGAGTACAAGCCCAGCACCACTGCACCCAAAAAAATGAGGATGGTGGACACCGGCTTGCGGACGGCGGTTTCGTAAATTTTCATTTGTTTTTTTCTAAAAGTTGTTCGTCGTGGATAGCAAAAAATTAGTAGAGCACCTGCGGCTGCTTCAGGTCTGTGTGGTCTTGAAACATCGCGTTAGCCATGTCGAATCGGAAGATTTCGAAGCTGTCCTCTTGCCCTGCGTAGAGGTTGGCGAGGTGGGGTGCGCGCTCGAAAAAAACCTTGCGGTTCTCCGCGCTCGAAGCCCTCGATACGGCGCCCCACAGGCGCAGGAAGCGGCTACCGTCGGGCGTCATGGAGCAGAGCTCCACGAGCGGGTTGTCCATCATCTGGCGGAACACCGCCTTGTGGCTGTTGGTGCAAATGTGCAGCTTTCCGTCGATGAGGATAATCAATCCAAACGGGCGCACGCGCGGGAAATCGCCGTCGATGGTGGCGAGAAAAAAGTTGGGGTTCTCGCGCAAAAACTGAATTACCTGTTCCATAATTTTCATTTGTTTGTTGGTTTAAATTTTTTGATTAAAACATTTTTTTCTACTCTTCGTTGAGCGAGCTGACCACCTTCACGACGTCGCCGCTGATGAGCTTGCTGCCGCCGGCGGTAATCACTTTTTCGCCGTCGGCAAGCCCGGCGAGCACCTCGTAGGCGTTGCCCATACGCCTGCCCAGCGTTACGATGCGGCGCTGCACGGTGTTGCCTTCGGCGAGCGCAAACACGTAGCGCTCGTCCGTGCCCACCTGCTTGATGACGGCCTTATCGGGCGCCACCACGCGCTCCACGCTACCAAAGTTGAGCGTGGCGCGGGCAAACATTCCTGGGCGCAGGCGCTGGTCGGCGTTGGGCGCAACGAGCTCGGTGACGAAGGTGTGCGTGGTGTTGTCGATGGTGGGGTAGACGAGGTTCACCTGGCCGGTAAAGGTGGAGCCGGTGTAGATGTCCACCTTGATGTCGGCAGTCATTCTCGTGCTCATCCGCGCAAAATATTCTTCCTGCACGTTGATGAGAATTTTGATGGGCCTGAGCTGCTGCACCTGCAGGATGGGCTGCCCGCCGGTAACGTCGCCGTTGTCGAAGTTGCGCTGCGTAACCACGCCGGTGATGGGCGAGAGCAGGCGCGTGTTCTTGAGCAGGTTGGCGAGCGCTTCTTCGGCCACTTCGAGCTGCGTTTTCAGCTGGTCAATTTGCTGCTTCGACACGCCGCCGGTTTCGTAGAGCGACTTGGCGCGCTCGTAGTCGGTGCGCAAATTTTCGACCTGCAGCTTCGATTGCAGGTAGCTGGTTTGCTCCATTTGCACCAGCAGCTGGCCAGCGCTTACGGCATCGCCCACCTCAACCATGATTTGTTCGATGCGCATGGCGCTCTGGCTGGCAATCATGTTTTTTGAGTAGGGGCTAATGGTGCCCGTGTACTCGCGGATTTGCTCCACCGCCTGCTTGCGCACGGCCTCCACTTTTACCTCCACGATTTTGGTTGCGGTGCTGTCCTGCACCGTTGCGCTGCTTTGCGACGCTCCGCCGCCACAGCCACTCAGCATTGCCACGCCCGCGGAGCCAAGCGCAGCAAGCAACAAGAGATTTCTTTTGTTCATTTTCATATCTATTTTTTGTTTAATGTTTGCTGTTTTAAATGCGATGTGCGACTATGCGATATGCGATGTGCGACACTGCAATTTTCAAATTTTCAAATCCTCAAATTATTCCCCGATGATTTTTTCGTAGTCCGTTTTCGCGTTGAGGTAGTCCGAAATGGCTTGGTTGTAGGCCAGCTTCGACTGCGTGAGCGAGAGGGCGGAGCTGTTGAGCTCGAGCATCGTGCCCATGCCTTGGTTGTAGCGCGTGGTGGCAATTTTGTTGCCTTTTTCGGCCAGCTGCACCGCCTTTTTGTTGCTGTCCATTTGCTTCACGGCCTTCTCCATGTTGTCGAGCGCGGCGCGAACCTGCACGCTCAGCGTCTTCTCGATGTACTCGCGCTGCAGCTCCAGCTCCAGCGATTGTATTTTGATTTGCTTTTCTTTGTGCACGTTGGTGAAGCCTTTGAAGATGGGCACGCTTAGCTGCAGGCCAAGAATTAAGCCCGATGGCAGCATCTTGAACGGCTGCTCCGCAATGCTGATGGGCGCACCACCAAAGTTCAAATTCATCTCTCCTGACTGTGAGCCGGTGTAGCCGTACTGCCCAAAGCCCACGAGCATGGGTAGCCGCGGCGAGCGTTGCAGCTGCAGCGATTTGTCGAGCTGCATTTGCTGAATGTTGAGCTGCACAAGGTCGGGATTGTTGGCGAGCGCAGGGGTGGTTGGGTCGGCGTTGCGCACCACGTCTTTTTCGAGCTGCGCGAGCTTGCCCTCAACCGCCAGCGGCACGGTGTCGGCCACGCCCAGCAGCACCTTCAGGTAGAGGTTAGCCTGCCGGATTCCGTTCTCCACCTGCAGCAAGCTTGGCAGCAAGTTGTTCATCTGCACCTCGGCCGAAATGTAGTCGTACTCCGAGCCCATGCCTGCCTTGTAGCGGTTTTCGGCGAGGTGAAAATTTTCGTCGGCAATTTTGTAGCCATCCTGCAGCGCGTCGTACGAATCCTGCGCCAGCAGCATGTTGTAGAAGGCCTTGGTGACCTCGTTGCGTAGCGTGATTTTCGAGGCGCGGGCTTTTTCGGAAGCCATCTGCATGTCGAGCGCGCTCATCTTGACGCTGTGCCATAGCGCCGGCGCAATGATGGGCAGCGAGAGCGCAATGGAGGCGTCGAGGTTGAACTCGGTGGGGATGTCAATTTCCGTCCCGAACTGGATGGTTTTGCCCGCCACCGCAAAGTGGCTGTACTGTGCCGAGGCGCTCAGCGAGGGCAGCAACGCACCCCATGCTGCTTTTTTGGAGTAGTCCACGCGCTCAATTTCTTTGTCGGCAATTTTGATGGTCGGATTTTCGCTCAGCGCAATTTCTACCGCGCTATTGAGGTTCACCTTGAGGGTGTCGGCAGCCGT
>JAITOI010000226.1 GCA_031289995.1 Prevotellaceae bacterium
TTGCTGTGCATTTGCGGGGTCTCCCTTCCGTAGGCAAAATATTCTTCGCCAAAGTCATTCGTGGTCAACCTAAAATCCGGCACGTTTATTTGTATGGCGCCCATCTCGGTGCCGTACTCCATCAACTCCTTCCCCGTGAAAACAAAATCCGGCGGCGTTCCGCGCAGGCTGTAGCCGTCCACGTGGTCGGTGCGGCGCCCCTTCACCACCACGTCCTGCAACTCAACGTGCTTGTCGCTGCTGCGTTGCAGGTCGGCAAGGTAGGTGCGCTGGTCGATGAGCTTTTGGTTGCCCTTAGCGATGGCGCCCATGTCCGGCACCTGCGCAAGCGGCGCGACGAACGGCTGAGGCGCATCGGCAAACGCGACTTTGACGCTCCGCAGCTTGTTGCGCTGGTTGTACGTAAATATTCTGGAGGTAAGCTCGCCATATATGTCGCCAAAGAGGACAACAAATCCACCGCTGCTGTCGAGGTTATGCGAGATAAACTCTCGCATCCGGTTGTCGGCGCCGTAGGTGTACATGCTTATGCGGTAATCCTTCGCCTTTTCCTTGTTGATATTTTTCACTTTTCCGGCAATGAGTAATCTTTTTTCCACCGGATATGTTATCGTGGGCAGGCTATCAACCATCGCGGGGTTCACCTCAAAGCGGCGCCAGCCCTGCGTTAGCAGCAGCAGGTCGAGGTCGGCGGCAGCACCGGGAGCCTCGCTAAAGTAGTAGGACGGTTGCAGGATTTTTCCCCGCAGGTCGGACGACAGCAGCAGGTAGCTGCCAATATTTTCCTCCGTAGAGTCGGGCAGCACGAGCGTGTTTTCGTTCAGCGCCGTCAGCGAAACGTGCGCCGACACGGGCTTGCCGCCTTGGTCGGTGGTGGCAATGCGGGCTATGGTGGTCGCTTTGCCATCCTTCTGCAAGCTGTAGGCCGACAGCTTCACGCTCACCCGCTCGCCTTTGTCAACGTACATAAGCCGCTCGGCGCAGGGGGTGCCGGCGCCATCAATAAGCGTGAGGCAAAGAATGCCTTGCGGACAAGCCTCCGTGAGGATTTTGGCCACCGCTACGCCCTGTTCGTTCAGGCTCATAGGCACCATGAAGCTCAGCTGGCCGCGCACGTGCCCCACCAGCAGCATACTCTTTGCGCGGCGGGGGTCGTCAAACTTGCCGGATACCGCCACCCTGATTTTCTCCGCCGAGGCGTGGCTACAGCGCATGACCACCCCGCTGCGCTGCGCCGCAGGCAGCGGGAAGGCGTAGGTACTCCCTTTGTGGGCAAGCGTGAGGTGGGGCGCGGAATCCTTTTGCGGCACAAAAACGAACGACCCGTAGCCAGCAAAGTTGCTCGCCACAGCATCCGCCTCGTAGCCCGCGCTCTTCAGCGTAGCCCGCACCGCCAGCGGGTTTCCCTGCTCGTCCCTCACCTCGAAGGCCACCCGCGCGGGAAGGCCTTCGACCAACTGCCCGCCTTCGGGGAAAAAGCGCAGGCTAACGTCGGGCTGGCGGGGCAACGGGGACACAATGGTGTCCTCGTCGGGCGCAACTTGGAACACGCTCAGCGGCTTCGTAAAAAGGTAGCTGCTGTCGAAGTTGCACATCCACGCGGTGTAGGCTCGAAGCGTGTAGGCATCCTGCGGCAAGTCCTCGGCAAGCCCAAGCTGGCCTCGCGTAAATCCGTTTTCTACTTTCCACTTCTGCCGAGAAATTACCCTTGCCGATGAGCTTATCAAGTCCACGTACAAAATGTTGCTGATGCCCGAAGGACGGTGGGTTATGGCGCTGGTTACGTAGCCCGCAAACCACACCGTATCGCCCGCCATGTAGTAGGGTTTGTCGGTGTGCAGGTATACCTTTTCGTGGGCAAAAAATGTCTCCTGTTTTGCAAAAAGTCGCAGCAGCAGCTCCCTCGTACTCACCGGAGCATCGGCCACCGCAAGCAGCACGAGCAAGCTTGGCAAGGCCAGCAAATATGGGAGCTTGCGCATCATTGGCTATTCCAAATTTTCAGCAATTTTTCAGGCTCATTGGTGGTGATGTAGTCAAATTTTTGGTCGATGCACCAGCGCAAATCGGCATTGCTGTTCATTGTCCACACGTTGAGCAGCAATCCCATTTTGCGAAATGCATCCAGCCATTCGGGATGTTTTTTGTAGTGCGAATGCCGGTAGTCCAATCCTCTGAAACCCGCAGCAGCAACGGCTTCGGGCGACATTTCCATGACCTCTTTTTCCCACAATCCGAGGTAGGCCACGGGGCACGACACGTTGCTGTTCAACCACACCGCCGCAGGCTGGTAGGCCACGATGAACTCCACCAGCTGCTCGGCTTTCATCTCCCTCACCACGTCCCAAGCCCTTTGCGCAATGCGCACCGAGCGCAGGCTGTCCTCGTACATTTTCACGTCGATTATGAGCTTTGTTGTGGCTCCGTTTTTGCTTTGCTTCAAGCCCTCGGCAAGGTACTCGCGCATGCTGGGCAGCGGCTCGCCGTTGTCGAGGGTTTGCGTGCGCAGCTCGGCAAAGGTATTTTTTTCAATCACCACGCCCTTGAAATCCGCATCGTGATTCACCACAATCGAGTCGTCCGCTGTGAGCTGAATGTCGAACTCCGAAGCGTAGCATTTTAGGGCAACGGCAGCGCGTAGGGCGGCAATGGAATTTTGCGGATGCTTGGTATTTTTCCATGCGCCGCGATGGGCAATTGCGGGGTTGTTTGCAGGGCGTTTTTTTTGCGTGCGCACGCTATCAAACAGGTTGGGAAAGTCGGTGATGATGCCGTCCACGCCCATGTCCCGCAACCGCTTCAGCTCCGCGACGGTGTTGGGCGTCCAGGGCACTACGCGCACGTGCAGCGCGTGGCATTCGCTCAGCATTTCGGGCGTAACCATTGGGTGCTCGGGGCTAAAGATGGGCGGCACAAAACCGAGCGAATCGAGCAAGATTTTCAGCGGCCGCCTCTCCTTTTTTCCGACGAGGTACGAGAGGCTGATGTCGGGATATTTTTGGTGCATTGCCTTCAGCGCGCGCGTGTCGAACGACTGAATGGTGGTGCGCCAGGCCACGCCGTTGCTACGAATGACCTCCACGGCCAAGTCCACGAACTGCTCCACGGACGGGTGCTGCGTGCCGTCGGTTTTGGCGCTCGATTTTATCTCCATGTTGTAGAAAATGGTACGCCCTTTTTCGGTGGCGTACATCTCCACCGCCTTAATCAGCTCGTCGAGCAGAGGCTTGTGCACCGCCATTTTTTTCTGCTGCGGAAATTCGGGATGAGGCTTCAACCCCACGTCGTACTTGGCGATGCTGTCGTAGGGCATGTGGTAGAGCAGGCGCTCGCGGGCCTCTGTTTTGCTGAGCGTATCGCCTTCGGGCGTGCTAACGTAGTGCTCGGACATGAAGCCTTCGTGCGACACTACGACCTTGAGGTCTTTGGAAATTTGCAAGTCCAGCTCCAGCGTAACCACGCCCAAATCGATGGCGTTGAGCATCGCGGGGATGGTGTTTTCGGGCATCAATCCGCGCCCTCCACGGTGCGCCTGCTCGTCGAAAATGGCAGGGTAGATTTGTTTTGTTTGCTGCGGCAGGGCAACCGTCGATGCCGCCATGCATAGGGCGAAAAAAAGGCTTTTTTTGGTTTTCATACGAATATTATTTTTTGGTTTTATTCAATTGTAGCATCTCCGGCAAGCGGCGCTACGAAATCTTTATTAGGCGAATACATTTTATAGAGATTTTTTGGGGGTTTATGACCGTTTTTGGGAGTTCCCAAGCTGAGTTTTGGACGTTCTTAATGGAGTTTTGGACGTTCTTAATGGAGTTAAGAACGTTCTTAATGGGGTGAAGAACGTTCTTAATGGGGTGAAGAACGTTCTTAATGGGGTGAAGAACGTTCTTAATGGGGTTAAGAACGTTCTTAATGGGATGAAGAACGTTCTTAATGGAGTTAAGAACGTTCTTAAT
>JAITOI010000004.1 GCA_031289995.1 Prevotellaceae bacterium
ACATATATTTCCAAAATAGAAAATAATGCAAGCGATATTAGACTATCTACCTTGATGAGAGTGCAACTATAAGAATCTATAGTCGCAGAAAGTCGACGAAGTGCAACTAGAAAAATCCATAGGCGCAGAAAATGCAACTATTAAAAACCTTAGTTTGTCAGGCAACCTTAGTGGCCAGGGATGCATGTGTGCGTCTTTGCGCACGGAGCACAAGCCTTATTCGGGGCACAGCCTACACCCGTGCGCCATGCAAAACTTGGAATAGCACCTCAAAAAAAGATTTAGCCCGAAAATCTCATTTCAACCTAATTTTTCTAACAAAACCATGCTTCGACTACGCTCTGCAACCACCTCAGTAGAGACGTGGCGTGCCGCGTCTTTACAACCTCATTACCTCATTAAAATTGAAATGAGGTAATGAGGTTAGGGAAATTATACGCTATCATGGCTACTGAGGTTGTTTTGTTGAAGAAAAATTAGGTGGAAATGAGGTTCGCTGGCATTGTCGCACATCGCATTGTCGCATATCGCATATCGCGCATATCTACTCCACCACAAACTTCACGCTCCCCCGAACGTCCGCTGCCGAAGCGCCGATGTGCGCCTCAAACTCGCCGGATTCGAGCGTCCATGCGCCTTGGGCGGGGTCGTAGAAGCTCAATGCCTGCGGGGTGATGGTGAGCGAAACGGTTTGCTGCTCGCCGGATTTTAGGTACACCTTTTGGAAGCCTTTGAGCTCCTTTGCAGGGCGGGGCAGGGAGGATTTTTTGTCGCTGATGTAGAGCTGCACCACCTCGGCGCCGGCGCGGGTGCCGGTGTTTTTTAGCGTGAGGGTGATGGTGATGCTGTCCGAGGCGGTGATTTTGGCTTTGCTGGCGGCGGGCTTGCCGTAGGCAAAGGTGGTGTAGCTGAGGCCGTGCCCGAAGGGGAAGAGGGGTTTGATGTTTTGCTTTTCGTGCCAACGGTAGCCCACAAAAATGTCGTCGTTGTAGCTCACGCTGGTGTTGTCGCCCGGGTAGTCGCCGCCGCTGGGGTGGTGTGCGCTGTTGTCCTGCAGGCGAAGGGGGAAGGTGAAGGGCAGCTTTCCCGAGGGGTTCACGTCGCCGAAGAGCACCGCCGCCAGCGCGCTGCCAGCCTCCGTTCCGCTATACCAAGCCTCCACGATGGCGGGCGTTTGCGGCACCCAGGGCATGGCCACCGCGTTGCCGCTGATGATGACCACCACCGTGCGCGGGTTGGCCTTTACGAGCTCGGCAATCAGCGCGTCCTGCTCGTAGGGCAGCGACAGAGTTTGGCGGTCGTTGCCCTCGCAGTCCTGATGGCCGTTTTTGTTGAGGCCTCCGATGAACAGCACGATGTCCGCGCTCTTGGCGGCTGCCACCGCTTCGCTGCGCAGGGCGAGGGCGTCGACGGTTTTGGGCTGAGCTTCGGTGGCTCCATACAGCCACGACATGGCGCTGGGCAAGGCTTCCATGCTCACCGATTTGGGCGTGCCGGGGCTGGCAATCACTTGCGCCAAGCGGGTGTGCAGGTCTTGCAAATCGATTTCTACGTCTGCGGGATTGGCGTCCTGCTTCGGTGCGGCGGGCGAGGCGTAGCCCTGCACGTAGCTCACCGTGGCCGCACTGCCCACGCGCTTTTGGATGCCTTCGAGCGGCGAAATTTCGTACTTCGACTTGAGCGACGATGAGCCACCACCAACGGTCATGCGCTTTGTCGCGTTTTCGCCCACCACCAGAATGTGCTTCGTTTTGGCCAGCTCGACCGGCAGCAGGGCGCTGTTATTTTGCAGCAGAACGATGCCCTCCTCCGCGATTTTTCGCCCTGCGGCGCTGTGCTCTGGCGAGCCGAAAGAGCCATGCGGTCGCTGCGGCGCCATCGTGGTGCGGAAGGTCAGGCGCAGCACGCGGCGCACCTTTTCGTCCAGCGTTTTTTCGTCGGCCTTGCCTTCGCGAAGCAAGTCGTGGTAAGGCGTGGCGAGGTAGTACATGGCGTAGGCGTTGCTCTTGTTGTGGCTCATGCCGTCGGTCCAGGTGCCGAACTCGAGGTCGAGGCCGTTGGTGATGGCCTGCTCGGTGCTGTGCACGCCGCCCCAGTCGGAGATGACCACGCCGTCGAAGCCCCAGTCGCGCTTCAGCACATCGTTGAGCAGGTACTGGTTGTGGCAGCAGTGCTGGTTTCGGTACTGGTTGTAGGCGCCCATGATGGCCCAGGCCTTGCCCTGCTGCACGGCGGCTTTGAAGGCGGGGAGGTAGATTTCGTGGAGCGCGCGGTCGCCCACCACGACGTTGATGTGGTCGCGCGCCAGCTCCTGGTTGTTGAGCGCGTAGTGCTTCACGCAGGCCGCCACGCCGCTCTTCTGCACCTCGCGAACGTAAGGCACCACCATGGTTGCGGCCAGGAAGGGGTCTTCGCCCATGTACTCAAAGTTGCGGCCGTTGAGGGGCGTGCGGTAGATGTTGACGCCGGGGCCGAGCAGCACATTTTTGTTGCGGTAGCGCGCTTCCTCGCCGATGCTTTTGCCGTAGAGCGCGGCCATGGCTGGGTTCCAGGTGGCGGCGAGGGCGGTGAGGGCGGGAAAGGTGGTGCAGGAGTCGTTGGTCCATTTGGCGCCGTACCACTCGTCCCACAGCACCTCTTCGCGGATGCCGTGCGGGCCGTCGCTCATCCAGTTTTCGGGGATGCCAAGGCGCGGCACGCCGGGCGAGCTGAACTTGGATTGCGCGTGGAGCATGGCCACTTTTTCGTTGAGCGTCATGCGATGCAGGGCGTCGTCCACGCGGTCTTCGAGCGCGGCGCTGGCATCTAAGTACACGGGGACTTGCGCTGTGAGCGCCGCTGCCGTGAGGATGGCGAGGGTGGAGAGAAGGATGTTTTTCATGATGTTTTTTTTGAGGGGCAAAGGTACGGAAAATTTTGGACGTGCGATTTGCGATGTGCGATTTGCGACAATGCCAGAGACGATGGGCGATGGTTCGACTTCGCTCACCAACCGCGCTGTGGGGCGGCGCGGTGGAGACGTGGCACGCCGCGTCTGTACAGGGGGGGATGTATTTTTTTTCAAATATCCAAATACAAATTTTTTGCTTACAATTTATCTTTATTCCACCACTAATACTTCCAAATCGAAAGCATTTCACCCCATTTTGCTTTCAAAGCATAAGCAATTTGCATAATCTTCAAAAATTTTTTGGCC
>JAITOI010000035.1 GCA_031289995.1 Prevotellaceae bacterium
GACCGCGTGGAGCTGCTGCAAGCCGTGAAGCGCACGGCCACGCTGGCGCCAACCACCACCGAGCTGATTCGCATCAAGCTCACCGGCAACCAAATTACCATCTCGGCGCAGGACATCGACTACGCTCGCGGTGGCGCCGAACGCCTCACCTGCCAGTACGAGGGCGAGGAAATGGAAATCGGTTTTAAGGCCTCGTACCTGATTGCCCTGCTCGAAAATTTGGGCATGTCAGACCTGCGCATTGAGCTCTCGGCGCCGCAGTTTGCCGGCCTGTTTTTGCCCCTCGGCGAGGATGCCGAAAAGGAGGACACGCTCATGCTGCTCATGCCGATGTCCATCGACTCGGGCTACTAAACCAACACCCAAGAACGGCGGCAATCCTTTTATTGCCGCCGTTTTTGCTTAATTTTTGCAGAAAAAAATATGAAGCTCTACCTCAAGCAACCCATCATTTTCTTTGACCTCGAGACCACCGGCCTCGACATTGCCAACGACCGTATTGTGGAAATTTCGACCCTCAAGGTGATGCCCAACGGCGACGAGGAAACCAAGACGCGGCGCGTGAACCCCACCATCCCCATATCCAAGGCGGCCAGCGACGTGCACCACATCTTCGACGAGGACGTGAAGGACTGCCCCACGTTTCGGAAAATTGCCAAAAATCTGGCCACCTACATCGAAGGCTGCGACGTGGCGGGATACAACTCCATCAGGTTCGACATCCCGCTGCTGATGGAAGAATTTCTGCGTGCCGACGTGGACGTGGACTTCCACACGAGGCGGCTGGTGGACGTGCAGAACATCTTTCACCGCATGGAGCAGCGCACGCTGGTGGCGGCCTACAAGTTCTACTGCCAAAAAGATTTGACCGATGCGCACGCCGCCGAAGCCGACACGCTGGCCACCTACGAAGTGCTGCAAGCCCAGCTGGAGCGCTACCCCGACACGCTGCAAAACGACGTGAATTTCCTCGCCGAATTTTCGGTCAAGTCGCGCAACGTGGACTACGCAGGCCGCATCGTGCTCGACGAAAATGGGGTGGAGGTGTTCAACTTCGGCAAGCACAGGGGCAAGCCGGTGGTGGACGTGCTCACCAAAGCCGACCGCAACTACTACGACTGGATGATGAAGAGCGAATTTACGCGCGACACCAAGCACGTGCTGACAAAAATTAAGCTGCGCAGCTTTGGCCGCTAAAAGCTATTTTCCATTGGATTGCATCGCCCAAAAAAATTTATTTTTACCAAGTTTTTTAGCAACGCTACGACAAAAAAATGTGTGGAATAATTGGAATGTTTGAGGTGGCCGCCGACCCTGCGCAGTACCGCGAAAGGGTGCTCAAAATGGCGCAAAAAATAAGGCATCGCGGACCCGATTGGTCGGGCATCTACTGCGGTGGCAGCGCTATTTTGGCGCACGAGCGCCTGGCCATTGTTGACCCCGAATCGGGCGGGCAGCCTCTGTGCAGCAAGGATGGCAAGCTCATCCTCTCCGTCAACGGCGAAATTTATAACCACCGCGAAATCCGCGCCCGCCTGAACGGGAAGTACGAGTTTCTCACCGGCTCGGACTGCGAGGTTATCCTTGCGCTCTATCGCGAAAAAGGCGCCGATTTTCTCGAAGACCTCAACGGCATTTTCGCCTTTGCGCTCTACGACGCGGAGCGAAATGTGTACCTCATTGCCCGCGACCACATCGGCGTCATCCCGCTCTACATCGGGCACGACGAGCAGGGGCACGTGTACGTGTCGAGCGAGCTCAAGTCGCTCGAGGGCATCTGCTCCAGCATCGAAACCTTCCTGCCCGGGCACTACCTCTACAGCCCCGACGGCGGCGAGCTGAAACGCTGGTACAGCCGCGAATGGGAGAGCTTCGACGCGGTGAAAAACAACACCTCCGATGCCGCCACGCTGCGCCACGCGCTGGAGCTCGCCGTGCAGCGCCAGCTGATGAGCGACGTGCCCTACGGCGTGCTGCTGTCGGGTGGTTTGGACTCGTCCATCATTTCGGCTATCGCCAAAAAATTTGCGGGTAAGCGCATCGAAAGCGGTGGCGAAAATACCGCATGGTGGCCCCAGCTGCACTCGTTTGCCGTGGGCTTGGTGGGCGCTCCCGACCTCTCCGCAGCCCGCACGGTGGCTGACTACATCTGCACCATTCACCACGAAATTCACTACACCATTCAGGAGGGACTCGACGCCATTCGCGACGTGATTTACTACCTCGAAACCTACGACGTTACTACCATTCGCGCCTCCACGCCGATGTACTTGCTGTCGCGCGTCATCAAGTCGATGGGCATAAAAATGGTGCTGTCGGGCGAAGGCGCTGACGAGATTTTTGGCGGCTACCTCTACTTCCACAAGGCGCCCAACGCGCAGGCTTTTCACGAGGAAACGGTGCGCAAGCTCAGCAAGCTCCACCTCTACGACTGCCTGCGGGCCAACAAATCGCTGGCGGCATGGGGCGTGGAGGGGCGCGTGCCCTTCCTCGACAAGGAGTTTATGGACGTGGCGATGCGCCTCAACCCCGCGGATAAAATGGCTCGCGATGGCAAAATGGAAAAGTGGATTTTGCGCAAGTCGTGCGAAGATTTGCTGCCGGCAAGCGTGGCCTGGCGCCAGAAGGAGCAGTTCTCCGACGGCGTGGGCTACGGCTGGATAGACAGCCTGAAGCGCACCACCGCCGCCGCCGTGAGCGACGAGCAGCTGCGCCGCGCCGCCACGCGCTTTCCTATCAACCCGCCGCAGAACAAGGAGGAGTACTACTACCGCAGCATTTTCGAGGAGCATTTTCGCTCGCCGCAAGCTGCACAAACTGTACCGTCGGTGCCCTCAGTGGCCTGCAGCACGCCCGAAGCGCTGGCTTGGGATGCCTCGTTTCGCAACCTGAACGACCCGTCGGGAAGGGCGGTGAGCGGGGTGCATGTGAGCGCTTTGAGCGACGGAAAAAATTGAAAATTGTCCACGAAATTACACGAATTAACACGAAGCAAAAAAAGATTTGACGATTGCTACGTCGCACGTCGCATAGTCGCATATCGCACATCGAAAATTAGAAGATTTGAAAAAATGAAACGCATCAACCTCTTTCAAGTTGCAACACTGCTGTTGTGTGTGGCCATCATCGTTTTGGTGTACGCCACTAACGCAGGCAAGCCGTCGGATAACGCGCAGCAGGCGGTTATCGACAACATTTTTGCCCGCCGTAGCGTGCGCAGCTACTTGCCCAACCGTCCGGTGGGCCGCGATACGCTGCAGCTGCTGGCCAAGGTGGGCATGGCCGCGCCAAGCGGAAAAAACGTGCAGCCTTGGGCTTTTGTGGCCGTTACCGAACGGGCAACCCTCGACTCGCTGGCCGCCAAATTGCCCTACGCAAAAATGCTGAAGGATGCGCCTGCCGCAATGATTGTGTGTGGCGACACCAGCAAGGACAGCAAGGAGCTGTGGGTGCTCGACTGCTCAGCCGCCACGCAAAATATTTTGCTGACCGCCGAAGCTCTTGGGCTGGGCGCGGTGTGGACGGCGGCTTACCCCTACGTCGACCGCATGGCCACCGTGGCGCAAGTGCTGGGCTTGCCCGCGAACATTATCCCGCTGTGCGTGGTGCCCATTGGCTACCCCGACCCCGACGGCAGCGAGCTACCCAAGGACAAGTGGCGTAGCGAAAATCTGAAGTGGGAAAAGTGGCAGTAGCGTGCTCCAAAAATTTCAACAATACCTGGCCGACAACCGCCTGTTCGACCGCAGCCATCGCTTGCTGGCTGCGGTGAGCGGTGGTATCGACTCGATGACCATGCTGCACCTGCTGCACGTCGGCGGATACAGCCTGGCGGTGGCGCATTGCAATTTTTCGCTGCGCGGAGCGGAATCCGACGGCGACGAGCAGCTGGTGCGAAACGCTTGCCTACACTACGGTTTGCAGCTATTCGTCCGGCAATTTGACACGCTGAATTACGCGAGGCAGAAAAAAATTTCGGTCGAGATGGCCGCACGCGAATTGCGCTACGCTTGGTTTGATGAGCTGGCGGTGCAGCACGATTTTCACCGCGTGGTGGTGGCGCACAACGCCAACGACAACGCCGAAACGTTTTTGCTCAACCTCGCGCGGGGCACGGGTTTGCGGGGCTTGACGGGGATGAGCGCGGAGCAAGGTAGGGTGGTGCGACCGCTGCTTTTTGCCTCGCGAGGCGACGTGGAGCAGTACGCCGCAAGCCAACAAATACGCTACCGCGAGGACTCGTCGAACGGCGACACGCGCTACCTGCGCAACCGCATCCGGCATCGCATTGTGCCCGAATTGCAGCAGCTCAACCCCTCGTTTTTGCACACCATGCAGTGCAACATGCAGCACATCGCGCAGGCGCAGCATATTCTTGGCGCAATGACCTACGGCCTGCGCCGCAAGGCCTGCACGCAGCAAGGCGACACGCTGCACATCAGCATTGACGCGCTTCCCAAGCACAACCGCAGCTTCTGGCTCTTCGAATTGCTGCACGATTATGGCTTCTCGTCGGCGGTGGTGGGCAGCCTTGCCGAGGCGCTGGAAGGCGTGTCGGGCAAACGATTTTACTCGCCCACTCACCTGCTCATCAAAGACCGCGGGCAGCTGCTCGTGATGCCGCAAAGCGAGGCGGAGAGCGGCTTTGAGGTGGTGGTGGAGGAGCAGGTAGGCGAGCTCACAGCGGGCAACCGGCGCTTCACGTTTGAGCTGCTCGATGCCCACAACCTCAACCTCCATCAGGGTTCGAGCGTGGCGCTGCTCGACCTCGACAGGCTACAATTTCCGCTCAAGCTGCGCAGCTGGCGCGAGGGCGATGCCTTTGTTCCGCTTGGCATGAGCGGCGAAAAAAAGCTGAGCGACTACTTCATCGACGCCAAGCTGAGCCTTGCCGACAAGCCGCATCAAGCGGTACTGTGCTCCGCCGATGGCCGCATCGCGTGGCTTGTGGGGCATAGGATTGATGAGCGATTTAAGCTGGACGACGGAACAAAAAAGGTGATGAAAATCTGTTTTCAGTGGCAGTAGACAATCTTCAAATTTTCAAATTTTCAAATCTTATTCTGCTTCGCGTTAATTCGTGTAATTCGCGGACAAATCTTCAAATCTTCAAATCTTCAAATCTTATTCTGCTTCGCGTTAATTCGTGTAATTACCTTCGGTGAGGGCTTTGCCGTTCGCGGACAAATTTTTCAATTTTTCAAATCTTCAAGTGTATTCATTCGACCATAAAATCCGCGTCCGCTACGGCGAGACAGACACGATGGGGGTGGTGTATCACGGCAACTACCCGCTGTACTACGAAGAGGCGCGCACCGAGATGCTTCGCGCCGCAGGCCTGCCCTACGCCGAGCTTGAGCAGCAGGGCGTGATGATGCCCGTGCGCGACATGAGCATCAGCTACCTGCACCCTGCCTACTACGACGACCTGCTCACCGTGCGCGTGATGCTGGCGCAGCCGCCCACAGTGCGCGTCGCGTTTGCCTACAAAATCTTCAACCAGCATGGCCTGCTCATCAACGAGGCCTCGGTAACGCTGGTGTTTGTCAACGCGCAAACCCGCAAGCTTTGTCGCGCTCCCAAGATTATGCTCGACCTGATGGAGCAGCATTTTGGCGGTGCCAACGCAGATACTTAAAAAAAAATAACACAACTTCCAATTTTCACACCATGTATTTGCCCAAATCTGCGTACCTTTGATGCCTTTTTTTATTTTTAGAATACTGGATGCAACGTAATGTGGGGTAAAAAATTTCTATACCTGCTGCTGATTGGCAGCGCAACATTGGCCTCGCCGCACACGCTGGCGCAGGCCACGTCGCAGCCAGCAAAAGCTACCAACAGCGAGGCTAAAAAAGTTGTCGACCAAGCCAACAGCGAGATTAAAAAGGGTGCCGACCAAATCAACGCCGACCTGAAAAAAGTTACCGATAAGGTGAGCGGTAAGGTGAACAGCAAGCTCGAAAAAGTGGACGAAAAAATCGAAGACAAGCGGGCTGCGATAGACGAAAAAAAGGAGCGGTTGAAGGCAAAAACCATCAAGAAAAATACCCTGGTGATGCGCACCTACCACAACGTTACGGCCTACTACAACGTGTACTTCAACGGCAACGAGAGCTTCAAAGAGGGCACCCAAAAGGCAGCCAAAGATTACCCCTTCGACTACACCGAAATTTTGCCGATGTTCACCTTCGAGGCTAAGCCCATTCCCGAAATGGTGAAAACCGAGATGGGGCGCGTGCTTGAGAAGGCAGACAAGACCATCAAAAAGCACTCCATTACCATCAAGCCCGAAATAAAAAAGGGCAAGCGGCTGACCAAAAAAGACCAAGAATTTTACAACCGGCGCGAGTTCTGCAACTCCATCGACGACGCGTACATGCTCATCGCCAAGGCCAACGTTTACCTGCACGAATACGAGCTGGCGATAATGGCATTCGACCTCGTGGCGGTGGAATTTCCCTACGAGCCGACAGTCTATGAAGCCCGCATCTGGACTGCCGTCGTTGCCGGAGCGAAGGAGGATTTGCCCCGCGAGCGCGAGCTTATCGACGCGCTGATGGCCGACAAAAAATTTCCTGCCAAGGAGTACGGCAAGCTGCTCAACTCGGCTGTGGCCGACGTGCTCATCCGCGAAAAACGCTACGAGGAAGCCATACCCAAAGTGGAGCTGGCGCTGCGCAGTACATGGAGCCGCGTGGAGAGGCAGCGCTACCACTTCATCCTTGGCCAGCTCTACCAAAAAATCGGCAAGCCCAACGTCGCCATCGGGCACTACAACAGGCTCATCAGGTCAATGCCATCCTACGATTTGGAGTTCCACGCGAGGCTCAACAAGGCTTTCCTGTCCACCGGTGCGCAGGGCGAAAGCATGAAAAAAATGCTGCTCAAAATGGCCAAGGATGAAAAAAATAAGGACTACCTCGACAAGATTTACTACGCGCTGGCGGAGATTGAAATGAACGCGAAGCACACCGAGCAAGGCGTGGAGTACTACCGCCTGTCGGCTGCCAACGCCAAGCCCGAAAGCCCGCAACGCCTGCTGTCGTGCTACACGCTGGCCAAGTATTTCGAGGCGCACGGCGAGTACGAATCGGCGCAAGCCTACTACGACAGCACCGCCACCGTTATGCCCAAAG
The DNA here is from genome assembly GCA_031289995.1 of Prevotellaceae bacterium. Next base: position 7,140 of record JAITOI010000035.1, read on the forward strand.
ACCACCCCGACTACAGCATGGTGAGCAACAAGGCGCTCAACCTCGGCAAGCTGGCCGCCAACCTGCGCATCATCAAAACCGAGGACAGCCTGCAGCACATTGCCCGCATGAGCGACAAGGAGCGCGAAAAATATGTCAAGACGCAGATTGCGCAAGCCAAGACCAACGCCGAGCGCAGGGAGCGCGAGGAGGAGCATCGCGCCGTGCGCGCAGAGGTGGCCGCTGCCAGCGCCGCCAACCTTGCGACGCCAACCACCGGCAAGTGGTACTTCTACAACCCGCAGCTCATAGTATCAGGCCTCGCCGAGTTCCGCAAAACCTGGGGCACGCGAAAATTGGCCGACAACTGGCGGCGCGAAAGCAAGGCTCTGGCACCCGAATTTGCCATGCCATCGAGCGACGGCAGCCCGCCACAGGACAACGATGTAGAGCAGCTGCCCGAAGACCAAACCGAAGAGTTTTACCTCGCCAACGTGCCCTTCACCGACACGCTGATGGCCGAAAGCAACACGCGCCTGATGGAGGCCATGTTTGACGCAGCTATGGTTTACAAAAACGACATCCGCGACCAGCCCAACGCCATCGCCATGTACGAAACGCTGCTCAAGCGCTTCCCCGACACGCGCCACCAGCTCGAAGCCTACTTCTACCTCTACGTGCTCTACCACGAGGCTGGCAACGAGCCGCAGGCCGACAAGTACAAGGAATTGCTGTACACCAAATACCCCGATGAGCTGCTCACCAAGTACGTGAAAGACCCCTCCTACGTGTCCGACAAAATGCTCTACGAAAAGGAGGCCAACCAGCTCTTTGAAGATGCCTACAGCCTCTACCAAAAGGGCGAGTACGGTCAAGCCGTAGCCCTTGCCACGCAAGGCGCGAGCAAGTACGTCGAGCTGCCCGTGGCGGCCAACCTCAAGCTGCTGCACGTGATGGCCACCGGCGGAAGCAGCCGCAACATCGGGCAGTACATCGCGGGGCTGAACGAGGTGGTGAGCGCCTACCCGGGCACCGACGTGGCCACCATTGCTGCCGATATGCTTGAGCGCGTCAAGAAGCACGAAATTTCGCTCATCAGCGAGCGCGACTCCATGCCCCAGCAGGACACCGCCGCCGCCGCTGCTGTGGGCTACACCACCGACGACGGCGAAAGCGCATACATCCTCGTCCTCGAAAAGGAAGGCCTCGACCAAAATCAGCTCCGCTTCAACTTCATCGCCTTCAACGCCGACATCGATGCCGACGAGCTGAACGTAGAGCTGGCGCCGCTTTCCGACCAACTCGTCATCCTCAAAGTGGGCAAATTCAAAACCCTCAGCGAGGCCTGCGTCTACTACAAAAAGGTGAAGGCTTTCCCCGGCATTTTTAAGGACATTGCCATCAAAAACAACTTCCCGTTTGCCATCACCCAGAACAACCTTACGCTCTTTGAGCAGAGCAAAATTATCAGCGCCTACGACAGCTTTTTTCGCAGCTCTGTGCTGCCCAATTTTCCATGATTTTCCATAATTTTTTTATCCTAATTTATTTTTTTATGAGCACTAGTAATTGCATTTTGTGGATTGATGACGAGGTGGAGATGCTCCGACCTCACATCCTGTTTCTTGAAAACAAAGGCTACGCCCTGCACACCGTGAGCAACGGTCAGGACGCCCTCGACCTCATCAAGAGCAACCCGTACGACTTGATTTTCCTCGACGACAACATGCCCGGACTTCGTGGCATCGAGACGTTGAAGCTCATCAAGGAGATTAACCCCACCCTGCCTGTGGTAATGATTACCAAGAGCGAGGAGGAGGACGTGATGAACAAGGCCATCGGCTCCAAAATTGCCGACTACCTCATCAAGCCCGTCAACCCTAACCAGGTGTTGATGTCCATCAAAAAGGTGCTGCACCACCGGCAAATTATCACCGAGCACTTCACGGCCGACTACCGCGAAGAGTTTGGCAAAATCGCCCAGCAGCTCAACGATGCGCGCTGCATCGACGACTGGTACGTCCTCTACCGAAAGATGACCGACCACAACATCAGCTTGCGCGACATTAATGACGAAAGCGTGCACGAAATTCTGTCGTACCAGCACAACGAGGTGAACAACGAGTTCTGCAAATTCATCAGCCGAAACTACCTCCGCTGGTTCGACCGCAACTCGCCCAACGACCGCCCGCTCATGTCGCACACCCTGCTTCGCGACAAGCTTTTTCCGATGTTTGCCGAGGGCGAAAAGGTGGCCTTTATGCTGGTCGACAACCTGCGCTACGACCAGTGGCGCGCCATCATGCCCATCGTGCAGGAGTACTACCGAGTGGAGCGCGACGAGCTCTACTGCACCATTTTGCCCACGGCCACGCAGTACGCACGCAACGCCATCTTCGCCGGGCTGATGCCCTCCGAAATCGAAAAGCTCACGCCCGACTACTGGCTCAACGACGAGGAGGATGGCGGCAAAAATCAGTTCGAGGAGGAGTTCCTGCGCCGCCAAATGCAGCGCTACGGCGTCAACGCCACGCTCTACTTCCGCAAAATGGTGGGCAACAACGGAGGCCGACAAATGCTCAGCGAGCTGCACAAGCTCGACAGCTGCAACTTCGCCGCGCTCATCTACAACTTCGTGGACGAGCTCTCGCACGCCCGCACCAGCTCGCACATCGTGCGCGGGTTGGCCGAAGACGAGGCCGCCTACCGCTCGCTCACCCGCTCGTGGTTTGAGCACTCCGACCTGCTCGAGCTGTTCAAGGAGCTCTCCGCACGGCGATTCAAAATCCTCCTCTCCAGCGACCACGGAACGGTGCGCGTGAGCAACCCCGTCAAGATTGTGGGCGACCGCAACACCTCCACCAACCTGCGCTACAAAACAGGCAAAGCCCTCTCGTACGAGGCCAAGGAGGTGTTCGAAATTGTCCACCCCGAAGACGCCTTTTTGCCCCGCACCAACCTGTCGAGCCGCTACGTCTTTGCCCGCAACCGCGACTTTTTCGCCTACCCCAACAACTACAACGCCAACGTGAAATACTACCGCGACACCTTCCAGCACGGCGGCATTTCGATGGAGGAAATGTTGGTGCCGATGATTACCATGACGCCGAATGTGTGAGCTTGAAGAGGTTTACAGAATTTCAGAATTTACAGATTAAATACGCGCAGCTTTCTTAGCCTGTAAATACTGAAAATTCTGAAAATTCTGATTCGGACAAACAAATAGGTATCATATAGATTATAGTTGCAAAATAAAAAAAATGTTTATCTTTGTGGTCATTATCTCAAAACAAACATATCAATAACTCAAAATGAAAATGAAAGCAAAACTTTTTTTCATCCTCCTATGCGCTGCCACATCGCTCCATGCGCAACGCGTGGAGCGCACCATCAACGATGGCTGGCGCTTTGTGCAGGGCAACGCTGCGGCAACTTTGGCCGCACCCGACAGCGTTGTGGGCGAGCTGGTGCAGCTGCCGCACTCGTGGAACAGCGACGCCTACGTCAGCAAAAACTACTACCGCGGCGAAGGCTGGTACTTCCGCACGCTTAGCCTGAGCGAGGCCGACTTGCAGCGTAGGCTGCTGCTGCATTTCGAGGCCGCCAACCACAGCGCCACGCTCTACGTCAACGGCAGCGAGGCAGGCACGCACCACGGCGGCTACACCGCTTTCGCGTTCGACATCACCGCGCTGTGCCGAGCTGGCAGCAATGCCATTGCGGTGCGCGTGAGCAACGAGCACAACGGCTACGTGCTGCCGCTGTCGGGCGACTTCACCATCTTTGGCGGCATCTACCGCGACGTGTGGTTGGTGAGCGTACCGCAGCAGCACTTCTCGTTTGCGGGCGGCGCAAAGGGCGTGTTTGCCACCACGCCCAAGGTGAGCGCAGGCGAGGCGCAGTGGCAGGTTAGCGCCGCGCTGCGCAACGATTCCGACGCGCCCTGCAAGCTCATCGTGGAGCACGAATTGCTTTCGCCCGACGGCAAAAAAGCGGGCGCAATGCAGCAAACCGTAACGCTTGCAGCCCGCACGGAGCAAAGCCTGCGGAGCATCGTGAGCAGCCTGAAGCAGCCCCTGCTCTGGTCGCCCGAAGCGCCAAACCTCTACCGGCTGCGCACCGTTTTGCGCGACGCGAAGAGCGGACGAGAGCTCGACAAAGTCAGCGCCAGCATTGGCTTCCGGTGGTTTAATGTCGACGCCGAAAAGGGCTTCTTCCTGAACGGAAAACACTACAAGCTGCGCGGCATTTGCCGCCACCAAGACCAGCAGCCGCAGGCCAACGCGCTGAGCGACGAGCAGCACCGGCGCGACATCAGGCTCGCCAAGGAGATGGGCGCAAACTTCATCCGCATTTCGCACTACCCGCAGGACGAGGCCGTCGTCGAGCAGTGCGACCGATTGGGCATCATCGCCTGGGAGGAAATTCCGATTATCGACATCACCCATCCCGACCCGCAATTCGACACGCTTTGCCACACCTCGCTGCGCGAAATGGTGCGACAGCACTACAACCATCCCTCCATCGTGATGTGGGGCTACATGAACGAGGTCATGCTCCGACGTAGGCTGGTTGTGGGGCACGACACCATCCTCTCCAACCGCGCGCACATCCTCGCGCTGGCGCAATCGCTCGAAAAGCAGCTCAAGGCCGACGACCCCGCACGCCTCTCCACCATTGCCTTTGGCGACGCCAACTACTACTACGAGGCAGGCCTTGGCCACATCACCGACTTGGTGGGATGGAACATCTACACGGGCTGGTACGGCGGCCAGGCCAGCAACATCGGGGCTTCGCTGGAGCGCAAGCACCGCGAGCATCCCGACCGGCCGATGATGGTGAGCGAGTACGGCGCAGGCAGCGACCGCCGCCTGCACTCGCTTCAGCCGCGCATTTTCGACTTCAGCATCGAGTACCAGCAGCAGTATTTGGAAGCCTACATCCCCGCCATCGAGCGCTACGACTACGTTTTGGGAGGCGCACAGTGGAACTTCGTGGACTTCGGCTCCGCCGTGCGCGACGAGTCGATGCCGCGCATCAACAACAAGGGATTGTTCTACGCCGACCGCACACCAAAGGACGTGTACTACCTCTTCAAAGCCGCATGGCGCAACGATTTGCCGGTGCTGCACATCGCCTCGCGCGACTGGGCTGAGCGCGTAACGGTGAGCGATACGGCGGTGGCGCAACCCATCAAAATTTACACCAACCTGCCCTCGGTGGAGCTGCTCGTCAACGGCGTGTCGCAAGGCCAGCGCTCGGTTGAAAACCACACGGCCACGTTCCACGTCAAGCTCGGCAACGGCACCTACAGCCTCGTTGCGCGGGGCGAAAGCGCGGAGGACGTCATGCTGCTCCGCTCAACGCTGGTGCCGCTTAGACTCGCATCGGCGGAGCTCAACGGCCTGGAGCTGGCGGTCAACGTGGGCAGCAGCTGCTCGTACACCGCGCCACACAGCGGCCTCACCTGGCTGCCCGACCAGCCCTACGCTGCCGGCAGCTGGGGCTACGTGGATGGCCGCGCCCACCGCTCGCAAACGCAGGTGATGGGCACCGCCGACAACCCGCTCTACCAAACGCTTCGCGACAGCCTCACCGCCTACCGCTTCGACCTGCCCGACGGCGACTACGAGCTCGAGCTGCTGCTGGCCGACCTCTTCAACAAAGCCTCCAACGTGGTTTACCAGCTGGGCGCACAGCAAAACATAGCGCAGTCCACCAACAAGCTCCGCCTGCTCATCAACGGCGCCGAGGTCGACGTGCTGCAGCCCGCCCTGCTGCTGGGTTTCTACCGCGCCACCACGCGCCGCTACCTCGTGCAGGCGCGGGGCGGACAGGGTATCGTCGTTACCTTCGAGGCTTTGCAGGGACGGGCGTTTTTGAATGGGATTAAGGTGAGGTTGATTTGAAATTTGAAATTTAAGATTTAAGATTGCTCCTGCACAAGGCCGTCCAGCGGTGGATTTGAAATTCACCGCTGGACGACAAAGCAAAGGCACTATGATTTTTTTTCAGGGCAACTGTATCAAACTGCTGTTGCCCTTTTTATGTTCTTTCACCCAACTCAACCCTTTTTACTCTAAACTCCACTCTTTTTCGTCTAAACTCCACTCTTTTTCGTCTAAACTCCACTCTTTTTTGTCTAAACTCCACTCTTTTTTGTCTAAACTCCACTCTTTT
>JAITOI010000048.1 GCA_031289995.1 Prevotellaceae bacterium
CCCTTTCAGTAGGTACTGAAAGTCGGCCCACGCTCTTTGGCCGCCTTTCAGTAGGTACTGAAAGTCGGCCCACGCACTTTGGCCGCCTTTCAGTAGGTACTGAATGCTTCGCCACGCACTTTGGCCGCCTTTCAGTAGGTACTGAATGCTTCGCCACGCGCTTTGGCCGACCGTCATGAGCTTCCGGCGATGCGCACAAAAAAATCGGCAAGCCCTTCCTTCGTTGAAGGAAAGTCTCGCCAAGAGCTCCGTATGGTGCAAATAACTTGTTGTCAGCAAATAGGGAAGGGTGGAGGGGGGAGAAAACGTAAACCTAAAGCCGGTGCAATTTGTAGCGCATCGGCTTGCTGTAATCGAGGTGTAGTAATGATTTACAAGCATCTGGTTTTTCATTTTTATGCTGCTTCAACAGCGTGTTTTTTGTTCCCTATCAGCGGTTATAGCGCGTACATTTTTCGGTGTTTTGAGGCGGCAAAGGTACAACAAAAATTTGAAGCGGCAACATGTTGAGGCAAAAATTTTTGAAGATTTATGCAAATTGTTTATGGTTTGACGCTGAAATGGGGGGGGAGAAATGCTTTCGATTTAGAGGTTGAAGGGGTAGGTTGGGGCAATTGCAAGTAAAAAATTCCTCAAAATCCTCTCCCCCACCTCCCCACTTTTTTCGGGATGAAACTGCAGGGCGTAGAAATTATTCTTGCGCAGGGCGGCGCTGAAGACGCGGCCGTAGCCGGTGGTGGCAATGGTGTGGGCGCCTACCTCGGCGCAGTAGCTGTGCACAAAGTAGACGTACGGCTCGCGGGGCAGGCCGGCGAAGAGCGGCGAGTCGCTGGCCGCCGCAATCGTGTTCCAGCCCACGTGCGGCACCTTGTAGCCCTTGTCGGCAAAGCGCGACACGCGCTCGTCGAACAGGCCAAGGCAGCCCACATCGCCCTCGTCGGAGTGGGCGCACATCAGCTGCAGGCCAATGCAGATGCCGAGTACAGGCTGTCGCAGGCTGACAATAAGCTCGTCGAGGTGATGTTCGCGCAGGTAGCGCATGGTGGTCGATGCTTCGCCCACGCCGGGGAATATCACCCGGTCGGCAGCCCTTATCACGTCTGGGTTGTCGGTAACGGCGTAGGCGCAGCCGATGCGGCGCATGGCGTTCTCCACCGAGCGGATGTTGCCCGCGTTGTACTTGATGATGGCGACCATGTTTTTACTCCTCCTGTTTTTGCTCCAGCACCTCGCCGTGGAAGGTGATGCTTTGCCGGTTCGGGTCGTACACTACGAGCATGGCCGAGCCGCTCGTGCTCACGTAGAGGCGCAGGTCGTAGTGGGTTGGCGTGTCCTTGGTTTGGATGCGGATGTCCCAGCCCTTGTTCTGGGCGGGCTTGGCGGAGTAGTCGAAGCTCAGGCTGCTGAATTTAATGCCGATGTTGAGCGGGTCGACGGGTGCGGTGTAGGCGCGGCCGTAGTAGGGCAGGTAGGCGCTGATGGTGTCCGTGCTCACGCGCAGGTCGTACTCCCACGAGAGCAAAATCAGGCGGCCTTTCATCGGCTGCGCATCGTGCGCCACAAAGCGGTAGCGCTGCTGCTCCACCAGCTGGCGCACCTTTGCGGCGTCATCGGCCGTTTGCTGCGCTTTGCCTTCTGCGCCCAGGGCAAGGCAACCCAATAGAGCTGCCGCGAAAATAAATGTCTTGTTCATCGCGAAAAATTTTGTTGATCGAAATTTACTATTCAAAAAAATTTGTACCTTTGCGCCTCGTTTGACATAATAGCAAGGTTTGTCTTGTTCGTAGACCTTGCACGGGGGAGAAATCGGGTATTTTTCCTCCGTTATTTTTTGCTCCCTTCCGTCACTTCACCACCCTCAGCACCATCCCCAGCTCGTACCCGTCCATGCCAATGGTGGCGCCGCCTGCGACGCTATCGGCAAGCGTCAATTCGGTGGCCAGCACCTGCCCCTTGATGTAGCCGGCAAAGGTGCTCACGGCCTCGCGAATTTGCGGCGCGTTTTGCAGCGTGATGTGGATGCGGTCGGTAACCTCAAAGCCGCTCTCCTTGCGCAAATTTTGGATGCGGTTGATGAGCTCGCGGGCAATGCCTTCCTGCCGCAAGTCGTCGGTAACGGTGATGTCGAGCGCGAGCGTGATGCCGTTTTCGCTCATGCTTAGCGAGCCTGCAATGTCCTCCGTGGTGATGTCCACATTTTCGGGCAGCAGCTCCACCGTGTCGCCCGATGCGAGGGGCAGCACGAGGCGCTTGTCGCGCTCCAGCGCAGCGATTTCGGGTTGCGAAAAGGCGAGGATTTTGGCCGCCACATCCTTCATGTTTTTGCCGCACTTGGCGCCCAAGGTTTTGAAGTTTGCCTTCGCACGCTTGCTGACAATGCCCGTGTCGTCGCCCACCAAATCGATGTGCTTGACGTTGGTTTCGCTGCGAATGATGGCGAGGATTTCGTCCGTAAAAAGCGAGACCATTTTTTGGTCGGCCACCGGAATGATGACCTTCGCCAGCGGCTGCCTTACCTTGATGTCAGCCTTGCGGCGCAGCGCGAGAATCATGGACGTTACCTGCTGCGCCACGAGCATTTTTTGCTCCAAGTCGGCGTTGATGAGGGCGCTGTTGTGGGCGGGAAAATCGGCGAGGTGAACGGAGCTGCCGCCGCGCAAGTCGCAAAAAATTCTATCCGTCACAAACGGCGCAATGGGCGATGCGAGCACGCAGACCGTGCGCAGGCAGTGGTAGAGCGTGAGGTAGGCGGTGCGCTTGTCGTCGGTCATTTCGCCGCCCCAAAAACGCTTGCGGTTGAGGCGCACGTACCAGTTGCTGAGATGGTCGCACACGAAGTCCTGGATGAGCCGTCCTGCGCGGGTTGGCTCGTAGTCTTCGTAGCTCTGCTCCACCTCGCTGATGAGCGTGTTGAGCAGCGAAATTATCCACCGGTCAACCTGCGCAAACGCTGTGCAGGAGCCGACTTCAGCGGTTGTGTCGGGCGGCGGTTGGTAGCCGTCGACGTTGGCGTAGAGCGCAAAAAATGAGTAGGTGTTGTGGAGCGTACCGAAGAATTTTCGGCGCACTTCGTCCACGCCCTCGACGTCGAATTTGAGGTTGTCCCAGGGCTGCGAGTTGGTGAGCATGTACCAGCGCAGCGCGTCGGAGCCGTACTCGTTCATCACCGCAAAAGGCTCCACGGCGTTGCCCAAACGCTTGCTCATTTTGTTGCCGTTTTTGTCGAGCACCAGCCCCGTGGAGATGACATTTTTGAACGCGACGGAGTCGGCAAACATGGCGCTGATGGCGTGCAGCGTGAAGAACCAGCCGCGCGTTTGGTCAACGCCCTCGGAGATAAAATCGGCAGGGTAGAAGGCGCCGCTCTCCACCAAATTTTTGTTCTCGAAGGGGTAGTGCAGCTGGGCAAACGGCATGGCGCCGCTGTCGAACCACACGTCAATCAAGTCCAGCTCGCGCCGCATCGCTTTGCCGGCGGGGCTGACCAGAATGATTTCGTCCACGTAGGGGCGATGCAAATCGATTTTTTGGTAGCCGTCGGCTGAGGTGTCGCCCGCTCGGAAACCCGCGTAGGGGTTGGCTTTCATCAATCCGGCGGCAACAGATTTGTCGATTTCGTTGACCAGCTCCTCCACCGAGCCGATGCACATTTCCTCGCTGCCATCCTCGCTGCGCCATATTGGTAGCGGGGTTCCCCAGTATCGGCTGCGCGACAAATTCCAATCCTTCAAGTCCTCGAGCCACTTGCCAAACCGCCCCGTGCCTGTGCTTTCGGGCTTCCACGCGATGGTCTTGTTGAGCTCCACCATGCGCTCTTTGCAGGCGGTGCTGCGGATAAACCAGCTGTCGAGCGGGTAGTAGAGCACCGGCTTATCCGTGCGCCAGCAGTGCGGGTAGCTGTGCACGTGCTTCTCAATTTTGAAGACCAGGCCTTGCTGCTTCAGCATTACGCAGAGGTCGATGTCGAGCGTGGAGTCGTTTTCGCCGAGCTTGGGGTCGTAGTCGTTCTTCACAAAGCGACCTGCGTACGCGCCATACAAGCTCACGTCAACGCTTGTGTGGAGAAAGCTTTCGTCGAGCTCTGCGAGGCGAAAAAACTTGCCGGTTTTGTCCACCATCGGCTGGCGGATGCCGTTCTTGTCCACGAGCATCAGCGGCGCAATGCGGTGCTGCTTTGCCACGCGGTCGTCGTCGGCGCCAAAGGTGGGCGCAATGTGCACAATGCCGGTGCCGTCGTCGGTGGTAACAAAATCGCCGGTGATGACGCGGAACGCAGCGCCATCCGGCTTCACCCACGGGATGAGCTGCTCGTACTCCAAGCCCTCTAAATCCGCGCCACGGCACTCCGCTACGACCTCAAACTTGGCCTGCTTTTTTTCGCCAAAAAAGTTACCCACCAAGTCCTTTGCAAGGATGACAATGCAGGCTTCGTTGGTGTACGGATTTTCGGTTTTTACGAGGCAGTAGCTGATGCCGGAACCCACGCAGAGCGCGGTGTTGGAGGGCAATGTCCAGGGCGTGGTAGTCCATGCCAAAAAGTAAGATTTGAGATTTGCGACGTGAGACGTGAGACTTGAGATTTCAGCTGCGCGAAACATCGCCACGCAAGTCGTATCCTTCACGTCGCGGTAGCATCCGGGCTGGTTGAGCTCGTGCGTGCTCAGCCCTGTGCCGGCGGCGGGCGAGTAGGGCTGAATGGTGTAGCCTTTGTAGAGCAGATTTTTTTCGTACAGCTTTTTGAGCAGGTACCACAGCGTTTCGATGTAGCGGTTGTCGTAGGTGATGTAGGGGTTTTGCATGTCGACCCAGTAGCCCATTTGCTCGGTCAGATTTTCCCACTCCTTGGTGTACTTCATCACCTCTCGGCGGCAGGCGGCGTTGTAGTCGTCCACGCTGATTTTTTTGCCGATGTCCTCCTTCGTAATGCCGAGCATTTTCTCCACTCCCAGCTCCACCGGAAGGCCGTGCGTGTCCCATCCAGCCTTGCGCTGCACGAGGTAGCCCTTGAGCGTTTTGTAGCGGCAAAAGGTGTCCTTCACGGCGCGCGCCATCACGTGGTGGATGCCCGGCATACCGTTTGCCGACGGCGGTCCTTCGTAAAAAACAAATGGCGGGCAAGCCTCGCGCAGCTTGAGCGACTGCGCAAAGGTGCCCTCCTTTTTCCACAACAGCAGCACCTCGCGATTGATTTTCGCGAGGTCTAAATTTTTGTATTCGGGGAATTTCATGTCGTATTGCGTTTCCTTGTTGATGATACTTGATGCGCCGTCTGCCGCCCTACTCCTTCATCAGCTGCACGGCCATTCCCGTGCGCAGCTGCAACATGCCGGAGGTGATGAGCGTGTCGCCCACGGCGATGCCGCTCGTGATTTGGATGGCGGTTTCGCTGCGGATGCCCTTCTTGACGCGCATGGGCATGGCCTTACCGCTGCGGTAGATGTACACCAGGTCGCCGTCCATTTCGGCAATCAGCGCCTCGTTGGGGATGGCAATGGCGTTGTCGAAGCGCTTCAGCTCCAGCGTGAGCGAAAAAAACTGTCCGGGCTTGAGGGCACCGGTGCTGTTGGCGTACAGCGCTCGCACCATGATGGTGCGCGTTTTGACGTTCACCTGCGGCTCGATGGCGTACACTCTGGCGTCGAAAAGGCGCGGCACGCCGTCGATGTGGAACTGCACGTTCATGCCCGTGCGCACGTCGGTGGCGTAGCGTTCGGGGATGGAAAAATCTACCTTGAGCGGCGAGAGGCATACCACGTGCGCCACCGGCGTGCCGGGCGACACAAACGCGCCCTCGCTCGTGTAGCGCAGCCCCAGCGTGCCGTCGAAGGGCGCGAGGATGCTCGACTTTTCAATCTTGGCCTCGATGAGCGCGAGGTCGGCCTTGAGCGCCTGCATTTCGGCCAGCGACTGCTCGTAGCTCTCGCGGCTAATGGCCTCGTGCTCCAGCAGCGTGCGCTGGCGCTGCTCGCGGTCTTCGGCCAGCTTGAGCTGAACGTTGATTTTGTCGCGCTGCGCCTGCAGCTCGTTGTCGTTAATCTTGGCCAGCAGCTCGCCCTTGCTCACCGTTTGCCCCTCGTTCGACGAGAGGAAGGTGATGCGCCCCGACGACTCGAACGAGAGGTCAACTTCCTCCGACGCCATGAGCGTGCCGGTGGCGTTGATGTAGTCGATGATGGGCTTGGTTTCGACCACCAGCGCGCGCACGCTGAGCGGTGGCCTGCGCGACGGCGACGGGGCCGATGGCGCCGCATCGACCTCGTCGGGCGAGGCCAAAAACTGGCGGTAGGCAAGCGCTGCAGCCAGCGCCACTATTAGCAGTAGGATTGAAATCCAGCGAACTTTTTTCATGTTTTTTTTTGGGGGTAAATCTTTTTTTGAGGTGCTACTCCAAGCGTTTTTGCATGGCGTGCTACAGAAAGAAAAACGAGTACAGCGCACGCAACCACGCAGGCTTCTGTCGCGCTTTCAGAGCTTTGTATTCCTCCTGCGTCAGCTCGTGTTCGGGCTTGATGCGGGCGATGATTTCGTAGGCGGTATCAAATCCCGACTTTATTATATCCGTTTTGCATACGCCTTCGTAGTAACCCTCTATGTGCAAAATACGGTAGGCATCATGGAGGTCTGTTGAAATTTTGCCATCCAACTTGGCTACATTGTACGTGTAGAACTCAATGTTTTTATGCTTCTTTTTGGGAGGAGGCGGAATGCCGCGCAGCTTAAACAGCGCATCCAGCGCCTTCAGCACACCCAGATATGCAATTCCGCAGGCGGTGCGCACATACTTGTCGTCGAGGTAATGGTTGCCCTCTTTGCCCGCCTTTTGCAGCGTTTCTGTGGCGTTGTTCATGTAGCGTTTCGCCTCGGCGTGGGCGAGCTGCTTGGCTTGCTCTTGCTCGGTTTTTATGGTTGCCATAATAAAAATTTGTGTTGTAAAAAGGGATGAAAATTTTGGTTTTGAAAGCGGCTACAAAAGTATTAAAAAATCTTCACTAAAAGCTACTCACTATTCACTACAATCTGGTGCGGCACGGCCATGTTGATGCCCTCGCGCAGCAGTATGTCCTGCACGTTGGAGTAGAGGTCGGAGTAGATGTTTTGCATGTTGTTTGCCTGGCGCGTGTACACGTTGATTTGGTACTCCACGCAGAAGTCGTCGAGGGCGACTTGCAGCACGAAAGGCTTAGGCTCCTGCAGCACGCCGGGCGTCTTGAGGCCTGCCTCCATGAGCAGCTCGTGGATGCGGCGCCAAGGCTCGGTGTAGCCCATCGTTACCTTCACGTGGAGGATGAGGCCGTAGTCGTTGGCCGAGGCGGTGTAGTTGATGGTTTGCGCCGTCAGCAGGTTCGCGTTGGGGATGGTGATGATTTCGTTTTTCGGCGTTTTGAGGCGGGTAACGAGGGCTGTTTTTTCGACCACGTCGCCCAGGTGCTCGCCCATGCGGATGCGGTCGCCCTCCTGAAATGGCCGCATGTAGGTGATGATTAGCCCCGCCACAATGTTGCTGATGATGGACGTGGAGCCGAGCGAAAACAGCACGCCCAGAAACACCGACACGCCCTTGAACACGTCGGTATCGCTCTGCGGCAAAAACGGGAAGATGAAGATGAACATGAACACCCACACGATGACGCGCACGATTTGGTAGGTGGGTGTAGCCCACGACGGCTCAAAGTTTTTGAGCGTGATGGCGCCGCTGCCAAGCTTGTCGGCGATGATGTGCAGCGCCTTCAGCAGCAGCTGAAACAGGAAGTAGATGACGATGATGGCAAACAGGTTGGGCAAAAAGTTCCAGATGGCGAGCAGCGCCTTGGTGAGCGGGGAGAGGATGTAGCTGATGAGCTTGTCCGAAATCCAGCGCGTTTCGGGAAAGAGGCGGAACAGCAGCAGCAGGCAAATGTAGCTGAAGAGCAGCAGCAGCAGCCAGCGCAGCGCGTTGATGAAGCTGCACAGAATTTTGGTTTGTCGGCCAGCGTCGAGCAGGTAGAGCAGCGACTTGAGGTGCAGCTTGCGCCGCCGCACGTAAACGGTGAGCTTGCGGTAGAGCAGGTTGATGTACTTGACGCCGAAGTAGACCACGGCGAGTATCAGCAGGGCGAGCAGCGTTTGCTTGATGATGTTGAACCAGCTGTGCGCCTGCTTCTGCTTGGCCACGGCAGCCACAATGCGGTCGTGGTAGTGCTGCGCCATGTCCTGCATCGGCTCGCCGGCCATGCGGCTTTGCCGGTCGGTAACGCCCACCAGAATTTGGTTGTTGTAAATCACGTTGCAGAAGTCTTCGCCGCTGCGCAGGTCGAGCATGTCGGCGGAGTAGAGCAGGTCGTCCTTGAGCTGGCGGATGTTGTCGGCAATAATCTTGGCGCGCGCCTCCACGCTCACGCCTCCCATGCTGCCGTACACCACAAACAGCGTGTCGCCAAACGGCATCACGGCAGCCGTTTCGACGGGCGCAACCGCCACCGGTGTGGTGTCCGTTGCAGCCGGCTGCGGGTTGGCGAAAAGGCTTGCGCAGCCAAGGATGGGAGCGAGGATGAAGGCTGCCGTAAGCGCTACGATTGGTTCAATTTTGGCCATGAGATTTGTGTTGTTCGCGAAAAAATTTGCGGCGCAAAAGTAGCAAATATTTTTGAATTTGAAGATTTGAAAATTTGAAGATTTGAAGATTGGCAACGCTGCGCCGGCACTGTCTGAATTAGGATTTGTAGGATTATTGGATTTTAGGATAAGACAGCGCCAGGGTAGTCCCGCATGGGACGGCACTTTATAAACCGTAGGCTTTAGCCTACGGTCAGGACACCCTGCGGTCTTACGCACGGAGCACAGGCCTCATTCGGGGCAGGCCTTTCACCCGTGCGCATGGCAGGACGATTGAAATAGCAGCTCAAAAAAATAGCCGTCATGGATTAGCGCCTCAAAAAAAGTTTTTGTAAAAAACGCCCCTTTCGCAAAAAAAATTTCCAAACCTATTGCATTTCCAAAAACTTGTCGTACCTTTGCAACCGTTTTCCAACTCCAAGCGCACCGCATA
>JAITOI010000113.1 GCA_031289995.1 Prevotellaceae bacterium
CGAATCAGCGGAGATAATTTCGCCGTCGATACGCGCTGCAAGCTGCGCTGCGAGGGCAGTTTTGCCGGAGGCAGTAGGGCCGAGAATTGTTATCACGTTCGGAGATTTAAGAATTTGAAGATTTGAAATTTAAAATTTAAAATTCACCGCTGGGCGGCCTGTGCGGGGCAATTTTAAATTTTAAATTTTAAATTCCAGATTATTCCCATTCGATAGTTGCTGGTGGCTTGCTGCTAATGTCATACACCACGCGGTTTACGCCCTTCACCTTGTTGATAATTTCGTTCGACACGCGGGCGAGAAAATCGTAGGGAAGCGGCGCCCAGTCTGCCGTCATGCCGTCGGTGGAGAGCACGGCGCGCAGGGCAATGGCGTTTTCGTAGGTGCGCTCGTCGCCCATCACGCCTACGGATTGCACCGGCAGCAGGATGGCGCCCGCCTGCCACACGCTGTGGTAGAGCTCCGCCTCGCGCAAGCTTTGGATGAAGATGTGGTCAGCCTCCTGCAGCACGCGGACCTTGTCCGGCGTTACCTCGCCGAGGATGCGCACGCCCAAGCCCGGGCCAGGAAAGGGGTGCCGCGTGATGAGCCGTTCGCTCAACCCCAGCTCGCGCCCCACGCGCCGCACCTCGTCCTTGAACAGCAGGCGCAACGGCTCCACCACGCGCAGCTTCATCGTGGCCGGCAGCCCGCCCACGTTGTGGTGGCTCTTGATGGTGGTGCCGGTGATGGAGAGCGACTCGATGCAGTCGGGGTAGATGGTGCCCTGCGCCAGCCACCTGATGTCCGTTAGCTTTTGCGCCTCCTCGTCGAACACGTCGATGAATCCTCTGCCAATAATTTTGCGCTTTTTTTCCGGCTCGGTAACGCCTTTTAGCGCCGCGTAAAATCGCTCGCGCGCGTCGATGCCGAGCACGTTGAGCTTCATGCTGGCGTAGCTGGCGAGCACGTCGTCGAGCTCGTTTTTGCGGAGCAATCCGTTGTCCACAAAAATGCAGCTGAGGCGTGCGCCGATGGCCTTGTTGAGCAGCGCTGCGGCCACGCTCGAGTCCACGCCGCCCGACAGCGCCAGCACCACCCGGTCGTTGCCCAGCTGGGCGCGTAGCGAGGCGATGGTGGTTTCGATGAACGATGCAGGCGTCCAATTTTGCTTGCATCCGCAAATGGTGATGAAGTTTTGCAGCAGCTGCGAGCCGCACTGCGTGTGGAAAACTTCGGGGTGAAACTGCACGCCCCACGTAGGCTCGCCGCTCACCTTGTAGGCCGCGTTGTGCACCTCTTTGGTGGACGCCACCACGTCAAAATTTTGCGGCAGCTGCGTGATGGTATCGCCGTGCGACATCCACACCTGTGCGCCTTCGTCAATGCCGCGCAGCAGCTGGTCGTCGGCGGCAATGCGCTGCAGGTTGGCGCGGCCGTACTCGCGCATACCCGCAGGCTCCACGCGGCCTCCGCACTCGTGCGCCAGCAGCTGCGCACCGTAGCAAATGCCGAGCACGGGCAGCTTGCCGCGAAAGCTGGCGAGTCTAATTTTGAACGCCGCCGCGTCGTACACCGAGAACGGGCTGCCCGACAGGATAACGCCGCGCACCGCGCCATCGTTGGCGGGAAACTTGTTGTAGGGCACAATTTCGCAGTAGGTGTTGAGCTCGCGCACGCGGCGCCCGATGAGCAGTGTGGTTTGCGAACCGAAGTCGAGGATGATGATTTTTTCCTGCATGGGAACGATGAAAAATTTTCGCAAAGGTAAAAAAAATGCACAACCTACGCCATTTTTGCCTACCTTTGGCCTCGCAAAATTTGAGCATTATTTTATCCAAAACAACAAAAAATATTTGCAATGAAGACTACTGCAGTACGCCTCTACGGCAAGAACGACCTACGGTTGGAGGAGTTCGAGCTGCCGCCTGTGGGCGAGGGCGAAATTTTGGCAAAAGTGGTTTGCGACAGCATCTGCATGTCGTCCTACAAAGCCACCCACGAAGCCG
Organism: Prevotellaceae bacterium; assembly: GCA_031289995.1. Next base: position 1,989 of record JAITOI010000113.1, read on the forward strand.
ACGTGCACAAGCGCGTGCCCCGCAACATTGCCCAACAGCCCACCATCATTGGCCACGAATTTGCGGGCGAGGTGGTGGAGGTGGGCAGCCGATGGAAAGGCGCGTTTGCCGTGGGCGACAAGTTCTCCATTCAGCCCGCGCTCAACTTCGCAGGCGGGCCGGTGGGCGTGCTCAGCGCACCCGGATACTCGTACCGCTACGTTGGCGGCGATGCCACCTACGTGGTGATTCCTGCCGAGGTGATGGAGCACGGATGCCTGCTGCACTACACCGGTCGCGGCTACTATCCGGCCTCGCTCTCCGAGCCGCTCTCGTGCGTCATTGGCGCCATGCACGCCAGCTACCACACCACGCCCGGCTCCTACGTCCACAGCATGGAAATTGTGCAGGGCGGCGCCATGGCAATCCTTGCAGGCGTTGGCCCCATGGGGCTTGCCGCCGTCAGCTACGCCATCCACCGGCACGACCGCAAGCCGCGCCTGCTGGTGGTTACCGACATCGACCAGGCGCGCTTAGACCGAGCAGCTCAGCTCTACTCGCCGCACGAAGCAGCCCTCAACGGCATCGAGCTGCGGTACGTCAACACCGGCGCCACGAGCGACCCAACAGCCCAGCTGCGCGAGCTGACCGGCGGACATGGATACGACGATGTGATGGTGTTTGCGCCGGTGGCCGCAGTGGTTGAGCAGGCCGACACGCTGCTCGCCAACGACGGCTGCCTCAACTTTTTTGCAGGCCCGGCAAAGACCGACTTCAAGGCGCTGTTCAACTTCTACAACGTCCACTACGCCTCGACTCACGTGGTGGGCACCAGCGGCGGCAACACCGACGACATGAAGGAGGCGCTCGCCCTGATGAGCGAAGGCTTAGACCCCGCGGGGCTGGTAACGCACGTGGGTGGCCTCAACGCCGTCATCGACACGACGCTCAACTTGCCGCAAATTCCGGGCGGAAAAAAGCTCATCTACACTCACGTCAACATGCCACTCACGCCCATTGCCGACTTCGCCGCACGAGGCAAGAGCAACCCCGCATTCGCAGAGCTGGCGCGGCTTTGCGAGCAGCACAACGGGCTGTGGAATGTGGAGGCGGAGGCTTGCCTGCTGAGCAACGCAGCGGCACTGTCGGTGTAAAAAATTGGAAGATTTTGTGGCCAAAAAGTTGCGCAGTCGGTGTGAAAATTTGGAAGATTTTGTGGCCGAAAAGTTGCGCATTTTCGGCGATGCAAACGCAATGCTAAACGCGCTGCAAGCCTTGCCCAGCAAAGAAAAAAGGTCATCCGAATGGATGACCTTTTTTTGCTTGTGAGCGGAAAACGAGACTCGAACTCGCGACCCCAACCTTGGCAAGGTTGTGCTCTACCAACTGAGCTACTTCCGCATTCGTTCAACGAGCATTGCTTTTCTGAAAAGCGCTGCAAAGGTAGGGAGTTTTTTTGGAACCTCCAAATTTTTTTGAAAATATTTTTTTGAGCGCCGCTCAACGCGCTTTTTATCAGCGCGTCGCGCTCACAAAATTTGTCCGTCGCTAATCACGATTTTTCGGTTGCAGGTAGCGGCAAAATCGCTGTCGTGCGTAACCACCACGATGGTCTGTCCGCGCTCGCGCTGCAGCTTGAAGAGGAGCGCGTGCAGCTCCTGCTTGTTGTGCGAGTCGAGGTTGCCCGATGGCTCGTCGGCGAGCATCACCGACGGGCTGTTGACCATTGCGCGGGCAATGGCCACGCGCTGCTGCTCGCCGCCCGACAGCTCGGCGGGCTTGTGCTCCATGCGCTCCGACAGCCCGAGGTAGCCTAGCAGCTCCTTGGCCTGCGCCTCGGCCTTGTGCCGGTCGGGGTTGGCGATGAGCGCGGGGATGCACACGTTTTCGAGCGCGGTAAATTCGGGCAGCAGGTGGTGAAACTGGAACACGAAGCCCAGCTTGCGGTTGCGCAGCCGCGCCAGCTCGCGGCGGCTGAGGGCGAACACGTCCACGCCGTCAATGCGCACCGTGCCGCTATCGGGAGCGCTCAGCGTCCCTAAAATTTCGAGCAGCGTAGTCTTGCCCGCCCCGCTGCTGCCCACAATGGCAACCACCTCGCCGCGCTGCACCTCAAGGCTGATGCCCTTGAGCACCTGCAGCGCACCGAACGATTTGATGATGTTTTTGGCCTTAATCATTGTCCTAAAAATTTTGTGCAAAGGTACAACGGATTTGGGTTTTACGACGAAAAATTTACCTTTTACTGTAATTTAACAAAATTGTTTGGTCAAGGCTTGCCAACACTCAAATAAAATGCACTACCTTTGCGCCGTGAATTTTTTAAAGGAAAAAGTTCCCCACTGCAAAGCGGGGGCTTTGTTTTTTTTCATTGTAAAAACAAATAGAAAAATGGCTTACACTTATCTTACGGCACAAGGCCTAGAAAAGCTTCGCAAGGAGCTCGAAAAAATGAAATTCGTTGACCGCCCCGCGGCCTCGCGAGCTATTGCCGAGGCGCGCGACAAGGGCGACCTGTCGGAGAACGCGGAGTACGACGCAGCCCGCGACGCGCAAGGCATGCTCGAAATGAAAATTGCCCAATTCGAGAACATGATTGCCAACGCCAAAATCGTGGACGACTCGCAGGTGGACATCTCGCAAATCAAGCTGCTCAACAAGGTTAAGCTCAAAAACCTTGCCACCAAAGCAACGATGGTGTACACGCTGGTAACCGAAAACGAGGCCGACTTCAAGGCTGGACGCCTGTCGGTGGCCACGCCCATAGCCAAGGCGCTGCTCGGCAAAAAGGTGGGCGAGGTGGTCGAAATTGCCGTGCCCGCCGGCACCATGAAGCTCCAAGTTCTCGACATTTCAATCTGAAAAATATCGTAGCCATGGCAAGCATTTTTACGCGCATCGTCAACGGCGAAATCCCCAGCTACAAGGTGGCTGAGGACGAGCACTGCTACGCCTTTTTGGACATCAACCCGATGGCCAAAGGGCACACGCTGGTTATCCCCAAGCAAGAGGTGGACTACCTGTTCGACCTCGACGCGCAGGCGCTGAGCCGCCTCGTGCTGTTTGCGCAGCGCGTGGCCAAAGCCATCCCGCTGGCGGTGCCCTGCAAGCGCGTGGGCGTGGTGGTGCTGGGCATGGAGGTGCCGCACGCCCACATCCACCTGGTGCCCCTCAACACCGAGGC
>JAITOI010000163.1 GCA_031289995.1 Prevotellaceae bacterium
ATCAGCACGCCGTTGGCGCCCTTGCTGCCGTACATGGCGGTGGAGGCCGCGTCTTTGAGCACGGTGATGTCCTGAATGTCGCTGGGCGAAATGTTGAGCAGCTGCGAGTAGCTCTCCTCATCGGCGGTGGCAAAGTCAAAGTCCGACGAAATCGTGGTCTCGTAGGGGATACCGTTCACCACGATGAGCGGGTCGGCGCTGTTGTTGATGGACGAGGTGCCGCGGATGCGAATGGACATACCCGACCCAGGCTGCCCCGAGTTGGCCACAATGTCCACGCCAGCCAAGCGTCCCTGCAAGGCTTGGTCGATGGAGGTTACGGGCAGACCTTCAATCTCCTTGGTATCCAACTTGCTATAGGCAAAAGTCATGTCGCGTTCGTCGATGTTGAGCGAGCCGATGTTCACCTTTTTCTTGGCCGAAATCACCACCTCATCCATCTCAACCGACTGCTCTTCAAGCCCCACATTCACCACCGCGCTGCTCTCGATGGGCAGCGTAACGGGCTTAAATCCCATATAGGAAAACACCAGCGTGTTGCCCTTCACGTTGCTCACCGTAATGCTGTAGCTGCCGTGAATGTCCGTCATCGCGCCGCTCAGAATGCGGTTGTTCTTGTCTTTTTCGGTAACGCTGGCGCCCACCAAGGGGGCGTTCGAGCCTTTTTCCGTCACCTTTCCGCGCAACAAAATTTTATCCTGCGCGTGGGCGCTGCCCGCCGACACTACAACAATCGCAAGTATCCACAAAAGTCGCTTCATAGTTTTATACTTTTTTGCCGTAAACTTCTATAACTTCTACATTTCTACACTTCTTCAAGCTATGGTTTTCTATAATACAGGTAGTTATCCACCTCGTGAATGACCGTTTGTGGGCCAAATAGGTTGCTGCGCTTCACGCCCCGCGTAACGGATGCCGTTCGGGTTCCCATCTCAGGCATTTCGTAGGTGCTAAATTGCAAGTTGTTACCGTCACCAAAATCTTTCGAGATGCGCACAAAGGTGCTGTTTAGGCCGTCTTTGAGCGAGGTTACCGCCACCGCGTCGCGCTGCACCGTGCCGTTGTTGAACAGCACGTGGTCGTAGCCGTCGTTGAGGTAGAGCGTGCCCGGAGTGGTATGGTATCTGAAAAAATTCACAAAGTCGGTAACACATTTCGACCAGTTCAGCACCACGTCGGCCAACTCGCCGCTCTCTTCCTGCCTTTTTAGCGCCGCTAAATTCAAGTAAATTTTACGGGTTGAGAATTGAGGAACGTCATTTATTTCTCCGGTTTGTACTCGCTCGTCCATGTTGAGTAATTCTGTCATCCGGTCGTTGTTGGGCAGCAAGAGCGTCCAAAACGACTCCGCGCTCATGGTCATTTTGGCGTTGTAGGTGGTGCTACCCACGGTGCGAGAAGTGAGCAGGTATATCAGCAGGTCGGCCGCGATGCTGATGTTCGGGTTATCAGTTTTCGCCTTTTCGAGGCAGTCAGCTAAGGTCGGTACAAGTTCGATGCTGCCGTCTCCGGTGCCCTCTATGTGCGAAAATTGCGGCAGCTTGTCCATCGTGAACACCTGCCCGTTGGAGAAAGTTTTCACCTTGGTTACCCTCACCTTTTCGCCCGCCATATAGTCGCCGGTCAGCTCCACCTCATTGTCCTTGTAGCGCAGCATATCGCCGTAGTCGTTCACCGCGTAGGCGTAGCCCTCGTAGCCGCCTGCGGGGTCGCCCGCAAAGTCGAGGATGCGCGTGTCGACGTCGGCATTTTTTATGCGCTTAAACACGTACGAGCGCACCAGCCTTTGCATCCGCGTGCCCGCGGTGAAGGCGGTGTTGGTGTGCCGAAATTCGTAGGCGTTGCTGCCGGCAGGCCATATCCAGCTGAAGCCTTCGCCCTGCAGCTGCTCGTCCGAGGGCAGCAGCACGGTGTAGTTCTCCTGCGTGTAGCCGTTGAGCGGGCACTTCACAAAATCCTCCATCAAGGTGGTGGAAAAATGCTTGTTCAGCGCGTTGTACAAAAAGATGTACTTGAGCGTGGAGTTGTCGTCCGTGCGGCGCATCAAAATTTCGGTGAGCACCGACTCAAAGTAGTGGGATTTTACGTAGTCGCTCGAGCCGTAGAACAGGCCGTTGCTCGCAGGCCGGAGGTCGGGAAACCTAAGCGGGCTAAACTCCGCGCCAGCTCTACCCTCGCCGTTGATGAAGTTTTCGTACACGTTGCGGGCGCCCTTGTACTCGCTCGGCCAAATCAGATTCAACCCCATCTGCGCGTTCACAAAATAGCTCAGCACGTTCGTCGGCAAAGCCGCCACCGACGCGTAGCCGTAGGGCTGCACCACCTCCTCTTCAAACTTCGCTATCGCCGCGTTGTTGGGCGCGTACAGCGTGTAGCCGTCCTCCTCTTGCCCCGACAAAAAGTAGCGCTCCACGTTGAGCGGAATGGCCACCGCCTGCGACGAGGTGCGCAAAAATTCAAACGGCACGTTGTAGGCCTTGATGTACACGTTGTCGATGTTGCGCAACGGGTACATGTTTTTGTAGTACTCGTTCACCGCCGTGTTCGTTGCGTAGGCGTAGAAGAACGGCTCACCGGTGCCGTTTTTCACGTCGAGCAGCGCCTTGTAGGTCGAATAATTTTCGCCACCCAGCAAGTCCTCCAGCGTGGGCAATGGCTCGTTTACGCCGTCCACCTCGTGGGCAATGCCGTTGCTTGCCGAGATGTCCTGCGCGAGCACCGACGCGGCCTGCACGTTCCTTCCGGTGTAGCTCGATGCGGGGTAAAAAGTCTCATAGTCCGCGGGTGTTTTCGAGCTGAAGTTGCGCGTCAGGTAAAACGGCAGATATTTGTAGTTGTTGTCGTTGCTGTTCCAGCTGCTGTTGTAGGTGGTGGGAGAAGTTACCCAAATGGAGTCGCCATTGTAGGCCTCGCGGCGCAAGGTTTCGTAGTAGGGCGTTTTCTTTTTGATGCACTTCAGCGTGTCCCACTTATTACTCGCCAGCACGTCCGACAAACGCCCGAATGCGTAGCGGTTGTACACCATCGAGTAGGCCACAATTTTTTCTACCACGTCCTGCGGAATGGCGTCCACCGACAGGTAGCCCTTCCTGCTCAGGTAGGCGTTTACGGCCGCGTCGTTGGGCGCAAACACCGTCCACAGGCCGTTACCTTGCAGCGAGCTGACGTAAAGCGTGCGGTCCACGCATTGCAGGTACAGGCCAAAGCGCCCCTCGCCTTGCAGCGCCTCGTAGAGGGATTTGCCGCCCCACTCCGGCTCTTCGTAGTACTTGTCGCGGTCGCGCTGGCATTGAACCAGCAGCAGGCACAGCAAGGGCAGCGCGTATGCTACATACTTTTTCATTGGATGTGCTGTTTTTTTATTGGCAAATTATTGGTGCACAAAAAAACCGCACTCGCGCAGCGGCGCAAATGCGCTGCTGCACGAGTGCAGTTAAAATACGTAAAATGGTATTTTTGTAATTCGCTGAAAGCGAGAAAGTTATATGGTTTTCTACCCCCCCCCGTTAACAAACGTTAACATAACACCAAAACGTTTGGCCGTATAGCAACCAAAAGCCGACGCAATTAAGCGGGTGTTGAGGTGTAAACATTTCATCATTTTCTAAATCTAAATTTGAGCCGTAAAAAATCGTTTTTTTAAATCATTTTTCCTCTTGCGCAACATGTGTCCGCACACAGAAAGTGCAAAGGTAAGGGGTTTTTTGTTACGTTGTTCTCCAAAGAAACTTTTTTAGTGTTATTTATTAGTTTTTAGCGGTAATAAGGACATGTTACTTTCGTCTTTCTTTGAAGTAAATAGCTGTATATTATCCTATTACCTTATCTTCTATCGCTCAACTTCATAATCTCGATGCCGCAGTCCAGAATCAGCCCAATTCCATGCTTTTCGTTATCGCCCACAGGACGGCTGTAGTAGAAGGGCAAATCGTCGGTAATGCCCGTGCCCACGCAGACATCGGTGAAGCGGCCATCGTCGGTGATTTTGGTTTTGAGCGCCCGCCAGCCGTTGGTGGCAATGCCGCGGTACGAGGCGGAGAGCCAGCCGCTGTTGATGGCCTTGGCCACGCCGTAGGTGAACAGCGCCGTCACGGACGACTCTTGGTAGCTGTCGTTTTTGTCGATGAGCTGGTGCCAAAAGCCTTGCCCATCTTGGTATCGCGAGTAGCCCACAACTTGGCGCACGAGCTGTTTTTTGAGCTCCTCTTTTTGCGGATGCGCGTCGGGCATGACGCTCAGCAGCTCGCATGTGGCCAGCACAATCCAGCCGTTGGCGCGCCCCCAGTAGGCTACGCCGTTGCGCTGCCAGCTGCTGTAGTAGCAGTGGTAGTGCAGCTGCTTCTGCTCGTCCCACAGGTACTTCGAAATGTTGATGAGCTGCTTTGCGGCGTCGTCAAAATATTTTTGCTCCTGCGTGATGTAGGCCAGCCGCGATAGGAACACCACGCCCATGTAGGCGTCATCGGCCCACACGGTGAGGTTCTGCGGAAACGTGCGGCTCAGCGTGCCGTCGGGAAGCCGCTCCTGTCCTGAGGTTATGCGCAGGCTGCCGTCGTCGAAATACTTTTTGTAGGCGGCGTTGCTGCGGCCATCGAGGTCGTACACGTCAATCACGGCGGCGCCCATTGCGCCAAAGTCGTCGAGCTCTTTCATGGTCCACAGCTGGCCGAAGGGCCATGTGTGGTGCCTGCGGTCGTTGCGAAACGTGGACTTGAAGTAGGCGTAGTTGTCGAAGCCAAAGGCCACGTGCTTCCTCGCGTAGTCCACGTACAGCGAATCGTTGAGGTGCTGTCCGAGGTGAATCATCGCGCGGTCGAGCACACCGTTGGAGTAGTGCCACTCGCCCAGCGGCGACTTAAATTTCACGTCCTCGCCTGCCGGAATGTCGGCAGTTTTGGCGTAGGTTTGGCCGTCTTTGACGCCCACAAATTCAAACGTCGGCTGCCGCAAAACGTTGTCGGCAATGCTGCGCAAAAGCTGCTCGTCGCTCTTCTGCGCGAACCCCGCAATCGCAGCAAACATGCCGACTGCAAGGGGGAGAATGGTTTTTTTCATGATGTTTTTTTTTTGTGATGTGCGATGTGCGATATGCGATATGCGACTCTGCAATCTTCAAATTTTCAAATCTTCAAATCTTCAAATCTACATCCTCTCCGGAACCTCAATCCCCAGCAGCCCCATAGCCGTTTTCAGAGCGCGTCCAACCTGCTTAGCGAGGACGAGCTTGAGGGTGCGCAGGGCGATATTTTCCTCGTGCAGAATGGTAACGTCGTGGTAGTATTGGTTGAACTCTTTGGCCAGCTCGTAGGCGAAATTTGCCACGAGCGCGGGCGAGTGCTCAGCGCCTGCCTGCAACACCACCTGCGGAAATGTGGACATCGTTTTGACCAGCTCCAGCTCGCGTGCACCAATCAAGTCCGCGTCAATGCCAGCAAGGGATGGCGCGTCGCTCGCCTTGCGCATCACGGAGCAAATTCGGGCGTGGGTGTACTGTATAAAGGGGCCGGTGTTGCCGTTGAAATCTATGCTCTCCTTGGGGTTGAAGAGCATCGTTTTTTGCGGGTCAACTTTCAGGATGAAGTACTTCAGCGCCGCGAGGCCAACCATTCGGAACAGGCGCTGCTGCTCATCTGCGGGCATATCGTCGAGCTTGCCGAGCTCCTGCGAAGTCTCGCGAGCGGTGGCAATCATTGCGTCCATCAAGTCGTCGGCATCGACCACCGGACCCTCGCGCGATTTCATCTTTCCTGCGGGCAGCTCCACCATTCCGTACGAGAGGTGGAATATGCTGTCGGCCCAATCGTAGCCAAGCTTTTTAAGGACGAGGCGGAGCACCTGAAAGTGGTAGTTTTGCTCGTTGCCCACCACGTAAATCAGCTCGCCGAACTTGTACTCATCGTAGCGCTGGCGGGCGGTGCCGAGGTCTTGCGTCATGTACACCGAGGTGCCGTCGGAGCGCAACAGCAGCTTCTGGTCGAGGCCGTCGGCGGTGAGGTCGCACCACACCGAGCCGTCGTCATTCCTAACAAACACGCCCTTCTGCAGGCCATCGTTCACGAGCTCTTTGCCGAGCAAGTAGGTCTGCGATTCGTAGTAAATTTTGTCGAACGACACACCCAGCTGCCGGTAGGTTTCATCGAAGCCCGCATACACCCACGAGTTCATCGTTTCCCACAAGCTGCGAACGTCGGCGTCGCCTTGCTCCCAGCTCAGCAACATGCGCTGCGCCTCCTGCAAAATAGGCGCCTGCTTCTTCGCCTCATCCTCGCTCAAGCCTTGCGCCACAAGGCTTGCCACCTCCTGCTTGTAGGCCTTATCGAACTGCACGTAGTAGTCGCCCACAAGGTGGTCGCCCTTTTTGTGCGCAGCCTCCGGCGTGGCACCTTGCCCGTAGCGCTGCCACGCCAGCATTGACTTGCAGATGTGAATGCCGCGGTCGTTCACCAGGTTGACTTTGACCACGCGATGCCCGTTTGCCTCGAGGATGTTTGCCACCGCAAAGCCGAGCAGGTTGTTGCGAATGTGGCCAAGGTGCAGCGGCTTGTTGGTGTTGGGTGAGGAGTACTCCACCATCACCGTTTTGCCCGACGAATTTTTTTCGGCACAGCCAAAGTTTTCGCTCGCGGCCATTTGCTCCAGCTGCTCCAGCCAAAACGATTTTGCCAGCACGATGTTGAGGAAGCCCTTGACCACGTTGTAGGCCGCCACCTGCGGCACGTTAGCCTTGAGCCATTCGCCGATTTCAGCGCCCAGCAGCTCGGGCGTTTTGCGGCTCAGCTTGGCTATCGGAAAGGTAACCAGCGTGAGGTCGCTCTCGTACTCCCGGCGCGTTTTGGTGAGCTGCACGGCACAGTTTTCTAAGCCGTAAAGCGCCGCAATGCACCCCTTAATTTTTTCGGTTATAAATAGTTCTGCGCTCATTTTTGGTTTGCCCAAGCGGTTGCTTGGGAGGTAAAAAATTTTCGCCAAAGGTAGTAAAAAACTTGTACTACCAAATTTTATAGCTATCTTTGCAGCCCAAAAATTTACTGAAACTCAAAAAAAACGGGTAGAAAAATGTCGAAAAAAATTGAACACACCGAAGGTAATTTAGGCGCCATCGAGCACTCATTATCGTCAGCTGAGCTATTCATCGAAAAGTACGAGCGCCAGCTCATCTACGGCGGCGTTGGTATTCTCTTGCTTGTGGGCGTATTTTTTGCCTACAAAAATTGGTACCAGGCGCCGCGCGAAGAGGCCGCGCAGTCGCAGCTGTTTACCGCAGTGCAGTACTTCGAGCAAGACTCGCTGAACCTTGCCCTCAACGGCGACGGCAGCAACCTTGGCCTGATTGACGTGGAAGACCAGTACGGCAGCACCACCGCAGGCAACCTCGCCGCCTACTACGCAGGGCTGGCTTACCTGCACACCGGCCAGTACGACGAGGCCATCCGCTACTTCAACAAGTACAGCGCCAGCAACAGCCTCGCCAAGGCGCTCGTGAACGGCAACCTCGGCGACGCCTACAGCGAGCTGGGCAGCTACGACAAGGCCGTGGCGCACTACAAAAAATCGGCCGACAGCGACGACAACAAGCTCACCGCGCCGCGATGCCTTCTCAAGGCCGGAATCTTGCTCGAAAAGCAGGGCAAATTTGGCAAGGCAAAAGAGCAGTACGAGCGCCTCAAGCGCGACTACTCCGACACCGCCGAGGGCCGCGAAGCCGACAAGTACATTGCGCGTGCGCAGGTGGGCATAGAGCAAAATTCGTAGCACTTTTTTTGCAAAAAAATCACCCCAACTATGGCAACTGTGCTGCACAATCTATCGCACATACACCGCGACGGCGAGCCAATAACGGCCAAGGAAATGCACTTCGGCATTGTGGTGTCGAAGTGGAATTCCGAGATTACCGACAAGCTGCTGAGCGGTGCCCTGAGCACGCTCAACGAGCATGGCGCTCTCGAAAAAAATATCGTGGTCAAGTGGGTGCCCGGCAGCTTCGAGCTACCGCTGGGAGCGCAGCTGCTGGCCAACAACCACAAGGTGGACGCGGTGATTTGTTTGGGCTGCGTGATACAGGGCGAAACACGCCACTTCGAGTTTATTTGCAGCGCCGTTTCGTCGGGCATTATGCAGCTCAACCTGGAGTACAGCATGCCCTTCATCTTCGGCCTGCTCACGCCAAACGACATGCAGCAAGCCCTCGACCGCGCAGGCGGCAAGCACGGCAACAAGGGCGATGAGGCCGCCATCACAGCCATCAAAATGGTGGAGATGCAACGCATGATTTAGGAAATTTTCCAATCTTCAAATCTTCAAATTTTCAAATTTTGAATCTAAAAAATGGGACGCGCATTTGAGTACCGGAAAGCAAGAAAGCTGAAACGCTGGGGCAACATGTCCCGCACGTTTACCCGCTTGGGCAAGGAGATTACCATTGCAGCCAAGGGCGGCACCGACCCCGACAACAACCCTCGCCTGCGTGCGCTGATACAGAACGCCCGCGTCGAAAATATGCCCAAGGATAACATCGACCGCGCCATCAAGCGCGCCGTCGAAAAAGACCAGAGCGACTACAAAGAGCTGGCCTACGAAGGCTACGGCCCGCACGGCATCGCCCTGATGGTGGACACCGCCACCGACAACCCCACCCGCACCGTGGCCAACCTGCGCAACTACTTTAGCAAGTGCGGCGGAGCGCTGGGCACGTCGGGCAGCGTAGGATTTATGTTCGACCACAAGTGCGTGTTTCGCGTCAAGCCGAAGGACGGCATCAACCTCGACGAGCTCGAGCTGGAGCTTATCGACTACGGCGTGGACGAACTTTTTGCCGACGAAAACGAGTGGCTCATCTACGGCGCATACGAGAGCTACGGCGGCGTGCAGAAGTACTTCGAGGATGGCGGCTACGAGATTGTGAGCAGCAACTTCGAGCGCATCCCCACCGACACCAAAGAGGTTACGCCCGACCAGCAGGCCGCTGTCGAGAAGTTGGTTGAGCGCATTGAGGATGACGAGGACGTGCAGGCGGTGTGGCACAATATGAGGGAGAGTGAATAGTGAATAGTGAATAGTGAATAGTGAACGTAATAAATAAATTTTGAACATGAAAAAGTTACTGTACATCGGCGTTGCGGCAGCATTGATGCTACCGGCGCGGGCTATGGCTCAGGACAGCTTAGCCACCGACAGCACGGCCACGTCAGCTTCGGCTGCGTCGGCCACCACCTCTGACCCTGCGACAGCGCCTGCACCCGCGGCATCGCCTGCACGCGCAGCGCGCACTCCTGCGCCGCTCACCAAGGCCGAAATTAAGGCCATGGAAAAGGCCGAAAAAGAGCGCAAGAAGGCGGAGGAGGCAGCCCGCAAGCAGGCCGAAAAAGATGCCAAGCAGCGCGCCAAAGAGCAGAAAAAAAAGCCGCTGTACGTGCGCGATATGGAGGCCGACATTGTGGTGCTGAAGGCATCGCAGGACTCGCTGAGGCACTTGCTACGAGCCGCACAGCGCGAGGCTAACGGCGCACGCGAGCTGGCGCGCACCTCGCAGGAAGCCGCACAAAAAGCCGCCGAGCAAGCCGCGCAGGCCGCACAACTGGCGCAAGCCGCACAGCAGCAAGCGGCGCAGCAACAAGCGGCGATGGCCACCTACACGCCACCCACCGCATCCTCGTCGTCCGGCGCCACCAAAGGCACCAGCAAGGGCAAGGCAAGTGAGCTCAGCTACAAGGTGCAGCTGCTGGCGCAGGATAAAAAAATCGAAAACGTGAAGGCCGCATTCGAGCTGTTCGACATCCGCGACTCCATTTCGGAGGACGTGGTGGTAGGCGCTAACGAACATTTTACCTACAAATATCTCGTTGGCCCCTACCCCACCATCGAGAAGGCGCGGCAGGAATGCTTCCGCGTTCGCAACAACGGCAAGCGCTTTAAGGATGCCTTTGTGGTGCCCTACTTCCAAGGCAAGCGAATTACGATGGGCGAGGCGCGGGAGATTCTGGGAATGAAGTAAAAAAAATTGAAGTTGGAGAACGCGGAAACGCAGCAGGTGTAAGGCTTGCTGCGTTTCTGTTTTTTTTTCAGCTGCGCTGTAACTTTTTCCAAAAACGGGCGACCAATAGGGCAAAACGAATGAACAGCAAAATGGACAAGAACGTGCGAGAGCAAGAGTTTATGGCGGCTGTGGAGCAGCACCAGCGGCTCATCTACAAGGTGTGCTACGTGTATGCCACCAGCAAGGACAACCTGAACGACCTCTACCAAGAGGTGATGGTGAACCTGTGGAAAGCGTTTCCGCGCTTTCGCGGCGAGTGCAAGCTATCCACGTGGATGTACCGCATTGGGCTGAACACCTGCGTTTCGTTTCTCCGCAAGAGCCGCCGAATGCCGGAGGTGGTGCCCCTCTCGGTGGACATCGAAGCCCTTGCCGACAGCGACGCGAGCGACGCCGCACAGCTGCGTGAGCTCTACCAAATGATTAGCCGCCTGAGCCAGCTTGAGCGCGCTCTCATCCTCCTCTGGCTGGAGGAAAAGAGCTACCAAGAGATGGCGGAAATCGTTGGCATTTCGCGCGACAACGTGGCCGTTAGGCTGAACCGCATTCGCGAAAAGTTGAAGAAAATGTCGAACAACTAAATCCAAAAAAAAATGGAATTGGAAGAACTCAAAGCGGGCTGGAGCCTGCTAAGCGAGCGCCTTGAGCGCAGCGAGGTGGTGAACCGCCGCATCGTCCGCGAAATGGTCGCCAAGCGTACGCAAACGGCGTACGGAAAAATTCAAAGCTGGAATGTGCTGGGGCTGGCGATATGCCTTGGCATGATGATCGTGCTGTACGTTCTGGCGGTCATCGGGCCCTACAAGCTACCGCTGTCGCTGCTGGTGGCAGGCGAGGTGATGCTGGGCTTAACCTGCGTGTGGCAGGCCGTAAAGCTGAGCTTCATTGGCCGCTTTCGGATGGACAAAAATTCGGTGCTGGAGCTCAGCAAGTGGACGCTGCGCTACCGACGGCTCATCAAGCGCGAGGAGGTCGTGGGCGTGCTGCTCGTGGTGACGTTTTTAGCCGTGTACTACCTCTTGTATTTCCAGCATTCGGTGAAGCTCAGCATCCTCTTCGTTATGGCCACCATCGTTGCCGTCGCGCTCAGCTACCTTTGCTACCGCTACGTGGAGCGCAAAAACGTGGATGCTATCGGGCAGGGGTTGGAGGAGCTGGGGTCGATGGAGGGGTGAAGGCTAAGGTAACAACGGCAAGGATGCCGTTGCTACGGCGTTCTGCATGGCGCACGGGTGTTGGGTTGTGCCCCGAATGAGGGATGTACTCCGTGCGCAAGACGCGGATGTGGTTGCCGTCCGCAGGCTGCGCTACCGCTTGTCTGCGGTTATGAAAATTACGTCTCTTCGGGACTTCGCAGCAACATCGCACATAGACTCTGGCATAGTCGCACATCGCATAGTCGCACATCACATCCCCTTGCTGCAAGTCCCGCATGGGACGGCACTTTATTAACCGTAGGCTAAAGCCTACGGTCTCGACACCCATCCGCGGTCTTGCGCACGAAGCACAGGCCTCATTCGGGGTACAAGCAACACCCGTGCGCATGGCAGAACGCATGGAATAGCACCTCAATAAAGGTTTAGCTTCAAATCTTCAAATTTTTCCTACCTTTGCCCTCGCATCAAAAACAAAAATCAGCACCGTGAAGCAAAAAATCCTCGCCATCCTAACCCCCATCATCCTACTCGCATCCTGCGCTCCGACGCGCTATTACTCGGCGGCGGATAGGGAGTTTTATGCAAAATATTCGCAGGCGCTGGGCGTGAAATTCGAGGGTACGGAAAATCCGCGCCTCATCGAGGAGGTGGCACGATGGATGGGCACGCCCTACCGCTACGGCGGCAGCTCGCGCAAGGGCGTGGATTGCTCGGGGCTGGTGCACGAGGTGTACAAGAGCGCCCTCAACATGGCGCTGCCGCGCACCACTGCCGACCTCAAAAAACACGCCACGCGCATTCGGCAACGCAAGCTGCGGTGCGGCGACTTGGTGTTTTTTAGCATCCGCGAATCGTGGTTGCGCAAGACCGACCACATCGGCATTTACCTCGCCCACGGCAAGTTTGTGCACGCCTCCACCTCGCGCGGGGTAATGGTTTCGGACCTGAATGAGGCCTACTGGCGCAAGAGCTTTTCGCGTGCCGGACGTGTCAGGTAGGCGGCCACCGCCGCTCCTCGCGCTCGATGACATGGGCGATTTTTGTCTTGCATTTTTCGCTAAAAAATTGCTACCTTTGCGCCGAAAATTTTAGCATATCAAGCTCAATCATGCTCAACAAAATTTATACCGTTCTGTTCGTCCCCTTCTTTCTGGTGACCGCGCCCTTGCTGGTGTTGACCTCGGCGCTGATATTCGTGGCGGCGCTGCCCTTCGACCGTCAGCGCAAGCTGCAGCACCTATTTTCGGTGTTCATTTCGTGGTTCTATTTTTCGGCCTCGCCCTTCGCACCCGTAGTGGTGAAGGGGCGCGAGCACGTGGCCAAAGGCGGCGTCTACGTGATTGTTTCCAACCACCAGTCGATGCTCGACATCCTGCTGCTCTACAACGTGCCGCTGTACTTCCGCTGGGTGTCGAAGCGCGAGGTGTACCGCATCCCGCTGGTGGGCCAGCTGCTGTGGCTGCACGGCGACGTGTGCATCCGCCGCGGCGACACCAGCAGCGTCCGCAAGATGATGCACGACTGCACGGAGCTGCTGCAACGCGGCCACTCCATCATGATGTTTCCCGAAGGAACGCGCTCCACCAACGGCAAGGTTGCCCGCTTCAGGTCGGGCGCTTTTGCGCTGGCCAAGGCCAACCACATGCCCATTTTGCCGGTGGCGCTCGACGGCACCCGCGCCTTCTCCAACGGCAACGGCGGATGGCTCAACGCGCGGCAGCTGTTTCAGCTCACCATTTTTCCGCCCATCTCCGCCGACGAGGTGGCCTCCACCAGCGAGCGAGCGCTGATAGAAAAAGTTCAAAATCTGGTGGTTGATGAGCACAAGAGGATGATACCGTCGGCCTACCAATAATTTATCAACAGTAGATTGTTGATAAATTTGTTGGCGTGTAACCGATTTTTTTCCTACCTTTGCCCGCTTAAAATTAAACAATTTTTCTTTTTTTCGTACACATAAAAAACACAACGCAATGAAATTTATCATTTCGCGAACCGAGCTCTTCAACCAGCTGCAGCTGATGGAGAAAGTTATGCCCACCAAGGCCTCGGTGCCCATTCTGGAGAACGTACTTTTTACGCTTCGCAACGACAAGCTGACGCTGATGGCGTCGAACCTTGAGACCTCGCTGGTGGCCGAAATTGCGGTGACCAACGTGCAGGAAGAAGGCAGCGTGGCCATGCCGCACGACCTCATTTCGTGGCTCAAGGCGCAGCCCGAACAGCCGCTCACCATCACCGTTGACGAGCAAACGTTCCAGATAAAAATTGTGACGGCCACCGGCAACAGCGAGCTCGCCGGCTTCGACCCGCAAGAGTTTCCCAGCATCCCCGAAGTAGAAAAGGTTTCGACCATTTCTTTTCCGGCGGCAACGCTCAGCGACGGCCTGTCGAAAACCATCTTTGCCACGTCCGACGACCCGCAGCGCCTGCCCGCCATGAC
>JAITOI010000174.1 GCA_031289995.1 Prevotellaceae bacterium
CTCCGGTCGCTGCGGCCAACCACGCTGAGCACCTACAACTACGTGCAGCCGCTGGTGGCCAGCATGGCGGCGGTGGCCATGGGCTTGGACAGCATTGGCTGGTACAAGCTGGGCGCCGCTGCGCTCATCTTTGCGGGCGTTTACCTCGTTACCAAGAGCCGTGCGCGGGCGAAGCCTTACGCGTGATATCGGCTAAATCTTTTTTTGAGGTGCTATTCACGGCGGCGATATGGATAACATGTCAAGCGTCCTGCCGTGCGCACGGGTGAAGGGCGTGCCCCGAATGTGTAGGGACGCGATTAATCGCGTCCCTACCCCGTGCGCAAGACGCAAGCTGGTCACCGTCCGCAGGCTGCGCTGCGCTTGCCTGCGGATGGCAACCCATGCGCGCGGTTGGTGAGCGAAGTCGAACCATCGGGGCACAGCCTACACCCGTGCGCCATGCAGAACGCTTAATGTTTTCATGCGGTTGCCCTGCTCGCAATGACGACGAGCAGTAAAAATCTAAAAAAAATTCCTACCTTTGCCCCCTAAAAAAAACCAATTCGCAGCCACCGCAACCCCATGAAATTTCCCATTCCAACCCTCCTACTTCTCACTCTCCTCGCGGGCTGCGGCACCAACGAGTGGGAGTGTCCGGTGCCCGTGCCCGAGCGGTTTTCGTTCACCATCATGATGCCAACATCCGAAGTGATGACCACAAAAGTTATGCCCAACTTTGGCTACGGCAGGCACGGCGTGATAGTGTTTCGCTACAACAACGCCAACAACGAAGTCTTTGCCTACGACTGCACCTGCCCTGCCAGCGAGGACTGCGTCAACAACGGCATCGTGGAGCACGACAAGGCTGGGCACGCCGTATGCCGCCGATGCAAGGCCACGTACAGCCTCACCGACGGGCGACACCTCCAACAAAAAATCATGCTGCGCCCATACTATGTTGAGCCCTTCAACAACTCACCCGAATTTTTCCGCGTGTCGAACTAAAAAAACGAAGCTACTACGATGCAAAATATTATTCAGCTACTGCCCGACAGCGTGGCCAACCAAATTGCCGCAGGCGAAGTCGTAACGGGGCCTGCCTCGGTGGTCAAGGAGCTGGTCGAAAACGCCATTGATGCAGGCGCCACCGCGGTGAGCATCGTGCTCAAAGATGCCGGCCGCACCCTCATTCAGGTCATCGACAACGGCTGCGGCATGAGCGAGGTCGACGCGCGGATGGCCTTCGAGCGGCACGCCACATCCAAGCTGCGCTCGGCCGACGACCTGTTTGCCCTCCACACCTTCGGCTTTCGCGGCGAGGCGCTGCCCTCGATTGTGGCGGTGGCCGAAGTCGAAGTCAAAACCCGCACCGCCGACGAAGAAACGGGCACCCGCCTTGTGTACAGCGCCTCGACGGTGCAAGCGCAGGAGGCCGTGAGCTGCCCGGTGGGAACATCCATCGCCGTCAAAAACTTATTTTTCAACCTCCCCGCGAGGCGAAAATTCTTAGGCTCCGACCCTGTCGAATTTCGCAAAATCGAAGCCGAGCTGCGCCGCGTAGCCCTGTGCCATCCTGACGTGGCGGTGATGCTGATGCACAACAACGACCGCAAGTACGACCTGCCCGCAAGCTCGTACAAGCAGCGTATTGTCAAAATGTTTGACGGGGCAAAGGGCGTCAAGCAGCTGGTGGACCTGAGCGTGGAAACGAGCGCTGTCAAGGTGAGCGGCTACGTGTCGTCGCCCGACACCACGGTCAAAACCAAAGACCGCAACCAGCAGTACCTGTTTGTCAACGGCCGCTACTTCGAGAGCAGCCGCCTGCGCAGCGCCGTGCTGCTGGCCTACGACCAGCTCACGCCCGACGCCTACCCCTCGTTTTTCATCTACCTGCAGGTGCCGCCCGATGCCCTCGACATCAACATTCACCCGCAAAAAATTCAGGTCAAGTTCGAGAACGAGCAGCTCATCTGGCAGGTGATAAACTCCGCCGTGCGCGAGGCGATAGGCAAGTTTGCGCTTTCGCCCCTCATCAACTTTGAGCGCGACAACGCCCTCCAAATTCCCTCCATGCCGCGCGACCAACCCATCGCTTCGCCCCGCCTCGACATCGACCAAAGCTACAACCCCTTCCACACCGGCGGGTACGAGCGCGCAGCTCCTGTACCCCACGGCTGGCAAGGCCTCTACGGCGGCGTCGACATCAGCGACCACCCCTTTTTGCGGGGCGATGCCAGCCTCGACGCCGAGGGCGAAAGCGTCATCATCCCCTCGCGCATCAACCACGAGGTGGACACGCCAAGCCTTGTGCCCACGCCGGATGCCGTGCAACCCGACAGGCTGTTTCAGCTCGCCGCCAAGTACATCGTTGCGCCCTGCGCTACGGGCCTGCTGCTGGTTGACCAAGCGCGGGCGCACCGCCGCGTGCTCTACGAAGAGCTGCTGCAAAGCATCGACGGCTCGCTGCCCGCGCAGCAGGAGCTATTCCCGCAGGTGGTGCAGCTCTCGCCCGCCGACCACGCCCTGCTGCTCGACCTCGCGCCCGACCTGCAAAATATGGGGCTTGAGCTGCGCGACTTTGGCCACCATTCGATAGTGGTGCAGGCCACGCCCGCACTGGCCGGAGGCAAAGACCCAAAGGCGCTGGTCGACGAGCTGCTGGAGCTGCTGCACGCCGAAGAAAAAAGCTGGCGCGACAACCAGCGCCACGTGCTGGCCGCCTCGCTCGCATCGGGCATGGCCATTGGCGCAGGCCGACAGCTCGCGCCCGAAGAGCAGGCCACGCTGGTGCGCCGCCTCCTTGCCTGCCGCACGCCCCACACCTGCCCCGAAGGGAAACCGACGATGTGCGTTTGGGGAACGGAAGAAGTGGATAGGAGATTTTTGAAGTAGTAGCGGTGCTATTCCAAATAACCCAACGCTTACGCGATTGGGCTGGGTTATGGCAGGCTTTCAGCCTTAAAAAAAATGTTAGGAATACGAGACCACATTGCGTAAGCCACCCCCATTTTAGAGGGCTGAAAGCC
>JAITOI010000186.1 GCA_031289995.1 Prevotellaceae bacterium
ATTTCCCCCTCATCTCCCTCGACAGCCTTGCGCTGCGCTACGTCGACAGCGGACAGTACTTCAAGATTGAGGTCAACGTCTACTGCGATACGCTCGACAAAAATACGGAGAACAACTCCAGCTTTGTCGAGGTCGGAATACCCGCCAACATTGACCTGCGCATCGACAGCGTAAGCCTGTTGCCCGCCGGCAAGCTGGCCTCGCACGATGGCTACTTGCAGGGCGATACGGTGTTTGTTCTGCTGCGCGTGAGCAACTATCGCGGCATCGATTCGGCAAAAATGGTGGAGGTAAAAATCGACGACTATCGCGGCTTCATCCCGCTCAAAGTCTGCGACACCATGACCTTTGTGGACACCGGCCTCAGCACAGGTTTCCGCTACGATACGCTGGCGCTGATTGCGGTCGATACCGCCATTGCCAACAGCATCAGACTTCGCCTGACGGCCACCAATGGCGTTGATACAGTCGTTGTCGGCGCGGCGCCGCCGTTCGGGCCTGTAGCCCACAGCCAGACGGAGCTGTTCACGGTTGCTAAGGGGGCCGACCCCAAGGTGTGGGTTGAGGAGCTGAACCACCCCGTGAAGTACCAGCTCAGCTACAGCTACACCGTTGCCCTGACCAACCTTGAGCAGTACCGCACCGACACGGTGAGGCTGGCGCACGTGCCCAGCGCATCGCTCGATTCCGTGCTCTACCGCAAGGGCAACGAGGCGGCTAAAAGGTGGACGGCAAGCAGCTACTTTGTGGACACGCTGCAGCCCTTGGCCGCAGACACCGCGCGCTTCACCTTCTACGTTACCACTGCGTTTACCGAGCTCGACCGCTTTGACAATATTGCAGGCAGCATCGCCTGCGGCAACGACCGAAATCCGCAGAACAACGACTTCGAGCGCGACGAGCTGGTGTCGCGCAACCCCTACAACATCGCCGTCTCCATTGCTGCGTATCAGCTGGCGCAGAATGCGCAGGGGCAGGACACCGTGCACGGCATGGACCGCACAATTACCTACCGCATCGTGGTGAGCAACATTGGCGACAGCACGGCCTACAACGTGCTGCTCACCGATACGGCGCCGCTCGAAGCGGGGCAACCCATGCTGCAATTCGAGCGGCATGGTACCGACTACTTCTACAACGTCAGCGTGGCCAAGCACTACGCGGAGGACATCGGCATTGCGTCGCGCTACCTGCGGTTTACCATCGACAGCTTGCTGGCTGGCGACAGCGCAATTGTTTTCCTCGACGCGCGAAAGCTGGGCAAGGCGGGGCCTGTTGTCAACCGTGTAAGGGTGGGCGTTGACCCCTTCAGCTCGCATTTTCATTACCCCTCAAATATCAGCTTCGACGAGCAGAAGCTGGCCGACAACCTTGCCTCCACGCAGGTGAAAGTCTACTCGCTGGCCAACATCGAGCTGAGCATTGGCGCCACGCCCGACACCGCTGCGCAGGGCGACACCGTTACGTTTACGATAGCTGCCATCAACCATTCGCTCGTGGAGACGCTCGAAGGCTTGCACGTTGTTATTCCCTCCGACATCTACAACCCCGTCAATAGAATTATGTGTGGAGGCCGACTTAGGCTCTTGGACTATGTGGACGGCCCGGGCAACAACAGTGTCTTTACGCCTACCGAAGGCTACTGGGCCGTAACCCTCAATACCAATACAATCCTAACGCTCCAGCTGCGGGCGATAGTGCTCGACAGCCTGCCTCGCAACCTTGGCGAAATAGATTCGGCCACGTTTAGCATGTCGGCCACGCCCATCCTAAACGAGTACTACATTGGCATTGCTGCCAACGACAGCAGTACGGTCTACATCACCTACACCGACTTTGACGTGAGCGTAACGAACGCGGTGTTTGTCCGTCGCGGCGAGCCTATCGCTTCCGTTGCCGATGAGCGCCCCTACAACAACGAGAGCTTTGGCTACAAGATTACGGTGTTGAGCAAGCGCGGCGCAGCCGATAGCGTGCGCCTTGTGCTGGAGCTGCCCGCAGGCATTATGGCCTCGGATGTGGACGCCTACCCCGAGCCGAGCAGCACGAGCGGAAACATCATCATCTGGGACAACCTTGTGGGCATCTACGGCCTGCCCGTGCTGGAGGTTGGCGACAACGCAATGCGCGAGGTGGTGGTTACCCTCCAGCAGCAGCCCGTTGGCAGCTACACCGCTACAGCCAAGGTGAGCGCTGGGAAAAAGGAGTCGTCGCTGTCGAACAACAGCGCGTCGGCAACGGCCACCGTGCTTAGCCCCTACAGCCTGAACATAACGCTTGCGGCCACTCCCGACTTCCTGTTGCTGGGCGACGAAACGGAGCTGACCATTGTTGTCGAAAACCGCTCGGTCATTGCCGTGAGCGACATATCCCTGCGCACCGCTGCCTTGCCGCAGTGGTTGAGCTTTGTTGGCAGCGCCGATGGCGTGAGGCGGAACGAGCGCGGCGAGCTGACATGGCAGTACCCCGACGGCCTGCCAGCGCTGCAACCAAACGATAGCGTAACGCTGACAATAAGGCTTCGGGCCACAGCCGGAAATGAGACAGGTCTCTGGGCTATTCGCGCCTACCTGCAGAACGAAACGATACTTGCCGACACCAAAACCCTGCTCGTGGTGGTGCGCGACAACCCGCTGAAGCTGCAGACAACGCTTAGCCCAAACCTGCACTACACCTCCGACATTATCGCTTACCCGGATTTCAGCTACACCATCACGCTATACAACGCCAGCAACGAAACCTTCCACGACCTGAACGTGGTGGCGACGCTGCCTGCCGGCATTACTACTGCCGATGCGCTGCAGTACCCCGTGAGCAGCTTGGCGAGCGGAGGACTCGTTACCTTCACTCTAACCTGCACATTCGATCCGCTGGCCACTGCCGGACTATACGTCCACAGCGCCACAGCAACGCTTGCGGACTACAACGGCCGGTCGCTTACAGCCCGCGACAGCGCAACGCTTGACCTGCGCAACGACGTGAACCTGGTGGCCACGCTCGAATTGCGTAGCACGAGCAACTACGTCTATCCTCCCGACTACGAGTTCCGGCAGGGCGAAACGGTTAGGGCCTACCTGCGCTTGGAAAACAACGGCCGCATATGCCCCAACACGGACAGCGTGCACATGGACTGCGACCTGCCTCCGCAGCTGACCTTCGTGTCGGGCGTTAACATCGCTGCGCTCGATTCGCTGTACTTGCCATGCCACAGCGTGCAGACGTTTTTTGCTACGCTGCGTGCCGAGCAACAAGGGCTGTTCACGCTTAGCGCAACGGCGAGCACAACCTTCAACGGTGCGCCCGTATTGGCCTCGGCAGAGGTAAGCGGCAGGGTGGCTGTGGGCGCGGATATACAGGTGGAGATACTGCCGGATGTGCCCACAAACGAGTACGATTTGCTGCGCCGCTACACCGTTCGCGCCACCAACATCGGCTACTGGCCTGCCGACAGCCTACTGCTGACGCATAGCCTGCCCCCGGCGCTGGAAATTATCCGCTACGACAGCACAACCGTTACCCACGATGGCGATGGCAACTTCAGCTGCGCTGCGACAACGGTTGCCGACGGCGCGAGCGTGGAATTTTGGGTGCTCGTTCAGCTTCGCGAAAAGCCCGACGGACGTCTGGTGGAGACGCAATTGGACGCGGTGGCAACCGTTAAGGACGACTACAAGTGGAGCAACAACGTGGCGCTGACCAAAACGCTGCTCTTCTACCCCGACCCCTGCAACATGATTCTCACCGTGTCGCCACAGGACACCATTCTGCACAACGTGGAAGGCGTGTTGAGCGAGCGGTCGGTGGTGGTCTACAGCATCGCGCTCCGCAACGCCGGCTCAAAGCCCGCCGACAAGGTAATGCTGCGCGTTAGCCTCAGCTCGCAGCTGCGCTTGGAGAGCGGCGCGCAGGACAGCCTGCTGCTGCCAAGCGCCTACATGACCATGGGCGACGAGCACACGTTTACGCTCGCCGTGAGGCCGCAGAGCAACAGCTCCAACGGGATACAGCGCACCTTCGCGCTGGCCTCCATCGACGACAAGGTGTACCACCAAATGCAGCGCGATACGCTGCGCGACACCACCAAAATAGCCCTCTTCTCCGCCCTCGATTCATGGAGCATCATGGCCGCATTTTCGCCCAACGGCGACGGCAAAAACGATAAGTTCTACATCCGCGACTTGAGCGAAACAGGCTTTGTGCAGAGCGCCGAAATCGTGATTGTAAACCGCATGGGCAGCGAGGTCTACCGCCATAGGGACTACAAAGCCGTGCAGGAGGACGAGAGCCAGGCCTTTACTGCCAAGGGTTTGCCGGAGGGCACCTACTTCTACCGCCTCATCGTGCACTTCAACGACGGCAGCCCCAACGCCACGCGAGGAGGCTTCATCACCGTGCGCCGAAGCAGGTGGGAGTAACATTTTGGATGGAAAACAACGAAAGAAAAACAGAGCATAAAATCTTGTACCGATTGACTTATGAATAGAAAATTATTGTTCGTTACGCCTTGCTTGGCGCTGCTCGTGCTGAGCCTTGCCTGCGCCACCGCCACAGCCGCATCAAGGAGGTATAGCAAGGCTCGCGAAATTGAGCTGCGGGGCAACTATATCGACGCCATTGCGCTCTACAAGGAGGATGGCGGAACGGCCTCCTACGAAGGGGTGGCGCGATGCTACATCGCGCTCGGCGACTTCGACAACGCCGAGCTCACCTACGAGCAGCTCGTGCTCGAAACCCAAGAGCCAACGGTGCACTGCGACTACGCCGAGCTGCTGCTCAAAAACGGCAAGTACGACAAGCTCAAGGAGGTGCTCGACAAGCTCCTTGCCAGCAGCGACACCCTTGCCGCTAAGCGGGCCAACAGCATCAACGCCTCCTACAGCAACGCCACGGAATGGATGCAGCAGCCCACGCCACACGAGTTCTCCAACCTCAGCTCCATCAACACCTGCTACGCGGAGTTTTGCGCCATCATCACCTCGCCGCAAAAAATGATTTTCTGCACCGACAGGCCAATGCCACCCTACGATTGCACCAACGGGCGCACCGCCGCCGCCGCTGCCGCCTACGTCATCCCCTTCACCATCGACGTAACCAACACCAACGACACGCTCTCATGGGCGCTCGGATACAGGCTCGCCGACAAGTCGCGCGCCTTCAGCATCGGCAACGCCAACTTAGGCCCCTTCAACCTGGCTCGCACCGATACCGAGCTGCTCTTCTTTTCGCGCACTACCAGCAAGGGAACCACGCAGCGCGTGAGGCTGGGAAGCGAAACGCTGAGGCTGATGACGCCCAACACCGCCATCTACTACGCCCTCGCCGGAGCCAATAACGTTACCCCGTTTGAGCACAACAAGCCCGAAAAATATTCGGTGATGCACCCCGCCTTGAGCAACGACGGCAACACGCTCTACTTCGCCTCCGACATGCCAGGCGGCTACGGTGGCCTCGACATCTGGTACAGCAAAAAGGAAAACATAGACAAGTGGAGCGCACCCGAAAACATGGGACCCACCATCAACACCGCAGGCAACGAAGAGTTCCCCACCTGCGGCCTCGACAGCACCATCCTCTACTTCTCCTCCGACGGACTGCCGGGCATGGGCGGACTCGACATCTTCTCCACCAAAAAGCAAGACGACGGCAGCTGGGCAACCCCCGTAAACATGCGCTATCCGGTGAACAGCAGCGCCGACGACTACTACTACCTCGTCGAAATTTTGCGCACCTCATCCAACATGGTCGACACCATCGGCTACCTCACCTCAAACAGGCCGGGCGGTGCAGGCGATTTTGACCTCTACCACTTCCGCATCCCAGGGCGACAATTTGTGCTTGCGCCCGACACCACGCCCGTCAACCTGATGACCGCGCCCGCAGTGGATACTACGCCTGCCGACACCGTCGTGGTTAGCCCAACGGTGGTCGACACCACAACAGTCGTCGACACCGCTCGCGCCCCGCAACCCTTGCAGTGGAGCACCCTTAGCGGTAAAGTCGCCGTCGAAAATACCATGCAGCCGCTCAACGAAGTTACCGTTTGCGCCATTCACAGCTCAACCGGAAAGTTAGACTGCGTGCGCTGCGCGGACGATGGCAGCTACGCCTTCTACCTCAACAAAAACGAGCGCTACATCATCTGGGGATACACCGAAAAATATCAGTTCCCCGACTCCATACAGCTGCCCGTTGACCACGACACCGTGCTCCACACCGTGCTCATGGTGCCCAATCCCATCACCGACTCAGTAGAGGCCGCGCAGTACATCACCCTGAGCGGCGTGGTTACGGACGCAGACAGCCATCAGCCGGTGGCGACAGCCAAAATTTGCGCCACGCAAAACGCCATCAAAACCTCGGAGTGCAAGCAGTGCAAGGACGACGGCACCTTTGCCTTCACCGTTCGCCGCAACGAAGAGTACACCATTTCGGGCTTCCGCGGCGGCTACCAGTCCACCTCGCCCATCCGCATGATGGCCGACGCCGACACCCTGTTCGCCATCGAGCTGCACCAGCGCGACACGGTGGTGCAAAGCGCCGCCGACGTGCTCACCCGTGCAGGCCTTACGCGGCGCAACTTTGCACGCGAGTACCGCATCCAAATTTTGGCCAACCGCAAGGAAACAGACTGGGAATATTTCCAAACCCTGCGCAGCCGATACCCCCAGTACGAAGCCACGCTCGAGCACACCAAGCGCAACGGCGTAACCCGCTTCACCTACGGCTCGTTCTTCACCGCAGCCGAGGCACGCCGCTACCTGCGCCTCTTCCGCAACCTCGGCTACTCCGACTCCTTCATCGCTGTATTCGAGTATGGCCATCAGGTTGAAAGCATCTACCAGAGCGGCTCGCGGAATGTTATTCGGGGCAAGAAGTAGGGATTTGAAGATTTGAAGATTTGAAGATTTGAAGATTG
>JAITOI010000017.1 GCA_031289995.1 Prevotellaceae bacterium
GACGACGCCATCATTGCCGCCGTGGAGCTCAGCCACCGCTACATTTCGTCGCGCTTTTTGCCCGACAAAGCCATCGACCTCATCGACGAGGCCGCGAGCAAATTGCGCCTCGAGATGAACTCCGTGCCCGAGTGCATCGACACCCGAAACCGCAAGCTACGACAGCTCGAAATTGAGCGCGAGGCCATCAAGCGCGAGGGCGATGCGCAGAAAGTGGCCGCACTGAGCGAGGAGATTGCCAACCTCAGCGAGGAGCGCGACAAGCTCACCGCGCAGTGGAAGCAGGAGCGCGATGTGGTGGACAGCATTCAGCGCAGCAAGCAGCTCATCGAGGACTACAAGCTGCAGGCCGAAAGCGCCGAGCGGCAGGGCAACTACGGCTTGGTGGCCGAGCTGCGATACGGAAAAATTCGCGAGGCTCAGGCCGAAATCGAACGCCTCCAGCTCGCGAAGGACAACCATCAAGGCGCACCACCATTGGTCAACGAAGAGGTTGACCCCGAAGACATCGCCGAGGTGGTGGCCAAGTGGACGGGCATCCCCGTAACCCGAATGCTGCAGAGCGAGCGCGAAAAATTGCTCGGCCTCGAAGCCGAATTGCATCGCCGCATCGTGGGCCAGGACGAGGCCATTTCGGCCGTGGCCAACGCCGTGCGCCGCAGCCGCGCCGGCCTGCAGGACGACAAAAAACCCATCGGCTCGTTCATCTTTATGGGCACCACCGGCGTGGGCAAAACCGAGCTGGCAAAGGCGCTCGCCGAGCTGCTCTTCGACAACGAAAATCTGCTCACCCGCATCGACATGAGCGAGTACCAGGAGCGGCACTCCGTGAGCCGCCTCGTGGGTGCGCCCCCCGGCTACGTGGGCTACGACGAGGGCGGGCAGCTCACCGAAGCGGTGCGGCGCAAGCCCTACTCCGTCGTGCTGCTCGACGAAATCGAAAAGGCGCACCCCGACGTGTTCAACGTCCTCCTGCAGGTGCTCGACGACGGCAGGCTCACCGACAACAAGGGGCGCACGGTGGACTTCAAAAACACCATCATCATCATGACCTCCAACATCGGCTCGTCCATCATCATGGAGAGCATGGAAAAGCTCACCAACGCCAACCGCGAGCACGTGCTGGAGCGCACCAAATTCGACGTGCTGGAGCTGCTCAAGCAAACGGTTCGTCCCGAGTTTCTCAACCGCATCGACGAGGTGATAATGTTCACCCCGCTCACCCGCAATGACGTGGAGGCCATCATCCAAATGCAGCTGTCGCAGGTGCAGCGCAAGCTGGCCGCAAGCGGCGTCCGCATTAGCCTCAGCGAGTACGCCATGAGGTGGATAGTGGAGCAGGGTTACGACCCCGCGTTTGGCGCCCGACCTGTGAAGCGCGTGCTGCAAAAGGAGCTGGTCAACGAGCTCGCCAAGCAGCTCCTCGCCGGCAAAATCAACAAGGAAAAAGAGGTGATTGCGGACTACTTTGGGCAGGGGTTGGTGTTCAGAAATTGAATTTTATTCAAGCACAACGCGCTTCTCCTGCGGGTATTTCACCGTGTATTTCACGTTCATGCTGCGCGATTCGGCGGGGGCGAGGATGAGCTTCCACGTGAGCTTGCCGGTGGCCTTGTCGAGCGCGGCGCCCGACAGGTTCTGCGCTTCCACCTTCAGCTCCTTGTCCGTCGAAACCGGTATTTGGTCTTCGACCACAATGGTGATGGGAGTTTTCTTTTTGCTGTGCACGGTCAAATCCCACTCGCGCGTGTCGGTAACGCTGCTGCCGAGGAGCTGCTTGGCGGTGTAGTCTTTTTTGCGGATGCGGGTAACGGTGATGTTGCGGTCGCGACCCAGCGACAGCGAAAGCGTGTCGTCGGTTTGGCGCGTGTCGATGCGCGACTCGCCCACGTAGCGCCCCTCGAAGTAGATGTTGGCTTCGCCCGACAGCAGGTTGAGCGGCTCCCATCCTGTAACCCGCGCCAGCAGGAACACGTCGCGCTCAATTTTGCGCACCGCGTAGTACTCAAACGTGGCGGGCAGCGAGTACTTGGCCAGCTCCACCACATGGCGCTGCCCGTCGCTGGGAATGGTGTAGGGCACGTCGATGGCAAACTCAACGCTGGTCTGGCTTTCGCTCACGGTGGTGAAGCTGGCCGACGAGGCTGGCGACACGCTGGCTTCTTCTTCCGCATCATCTTCTTCCGTCATTATCTGGCTGCCCATTTCGTACTCCTTGGAAATCTTTTTTACCGACATGTTCATCACGTTGTACGCCGAGGTGCGATGCGGGCGCGGTATTTCGGGCCTCTCAAAGGCGATGTACCAGGGCTGGAGTCTAGGTTTTTCGCTGCTCAGCGTGGGGTTGGCGGTAGAGAGGGTGGGCTTGATGTGGCTCCACGCCTCGCCGGTAGCTTGGTACACGTTGGCCTTGTAGGTGAGCTCCACGGGGCTGCTCACGTCGGTGGCGCGGAGGTCGTAGCTCGGCGTCCACCCGGCATCGTGCACGAGGTACGACACCGAAATTTTTGCCTGGCAAGCTGCCGCCGCCGTTACCTCCACGGTGATGGCGCTGGTGGGTTTGTTGGGTGCGGACTGCAGCTCGCGCAGCTGGTTTTGCAGCTTTAGGGCATCCTCCTCGAGCTCTGCTATGGCAGCAGTGATCTCCACTTTTTGCGCCGCCAGCGCGTCGAGGCGAGCGCGATAAAAGTCGGCAAACTCCTTCAGCTTGTCAACGTTTACGCCGGTTTGCGACCCGCCAATAGCGGCGTTTTTCTTGAGCATTTCGTCCTCGGCAGCAACGTTTGCGAGCTGCGCTTTTTGGAGCGAAATTTTTTGGCGCAGAGCTTTGAGATTGCCCTCGATGGCTTCGGCATCCTTGCTCTGAGCGGCGGGCGCGAGATGGTTCACGCTATGGCTCACGCCCAGAATGGTAAAAGCGCCAGCGCCCGCAGCCTGTATGCTTTGCGGATTGAGGCCTGCGGGCAGGTTGTCGAACACCAGCTTTTGCGCACCCGTCTTGAGGGCAACGCTAGCTTCGCGCTGCACCTCGGCGCCGCGCAAAAATACGGTTACGCTGCCGATGGCCGAGCTGACCACCGTGGCTGCGCTTTCTTGGGA
>JAITOI010000099.1 GCA_031289995.1 Prevotellaceae bacterium
GAGCTAAAAATTTTTTTTGAGGTGCTATGAAAAATAGTGGTTGCGCACGGGTGTAGCTTGTGCCCCGAATGAGGCCTGTGCTCCGTGCGCAAAGCCACATATGTGTTGCCGTCCGCAGGCTGCGCTGCCGCGGAATTGCCTACTTTTTTGCTTGCGATGTTGTGTAAACTTGCTACCTTTGCAGCTCGTTTCGTTTCATTTTTTTGCACAAAACCCTACCGCTGTATGGCGCTCATCAATTCACAATTTCTAAAAGTTTCGCAGGATGCCGTGGAGCAGGAAATCGAAAAAAAATTATGCGTTTTTTCGGTGCTCAACCCCAAGCAGGACGCCATCCGGCTCGACAGCGGCGACGTAACGCTGCCGCTTATTCCCAGCGTGATTGAGGCGATGCACCGCAGCGTGGACGAGATGAGCAACGATAGCACCTTCAAGGGGCGCGGCCCGATTCGCGGCTACCCGTTTTTGCTCGACGCCATTGTTAAAGGCGACTTCAAGGCGCGTGGAATCCGAATGGCTGCCGACGAAATTTTCATCAGCGAGGGCACCAAGCAAGACGTGGCCAACATTGGCGACATCCTGTGCAAGGACAACCGCATCGGCGTGCTCGACCCGATTTTTCAAACCTACATCGAGTCGAATGTGGTGGGCTATCGCGCCGGCATCCTCGAAAAAAACAAGCACTGGAGCAACATCATGTACATGACCGCCACGCGCGAAAATGGCTTTGTGCCGGAGCTGCCAGCCGACCGTCCCGACATCATTTTTGTGAGCTACCCCAACGACCCAACGGGCATCGCGCTGAGCAAAGAGCAGCTCGCGCAGCTGGTCAGCTACGCGCTCGAAAACAAGGTGCTCATCCTCTTCGACGCCACCTACGAGGCCTTCATCACCGACCCCGACGTGCCGCACAGCATCTACGAAATCAAGGATGCGCGCAAGATTGCCATCGAGTTTCACAGCTTCTCCAAGAGCGCCGGATTCACCGGACTGCACTGCGGCTACACCGTCATACCCAAGGACGTGAAAGGCTTTTCGATGTACAGCGGCAACAACATTTTTTTGAACGACCTCTGGCTGCGCCGCCAAACCATCAAGAACAACGCGCCCTCGTACATCATCCAGAAGGCCGCCGCCGCGCTCTACACCGCCAAGGGCAAGGCCGAGATGAAGAAGCACGTGGGCTACTACATGACCAACGCGGCGATGCTGCGCTCCGTCCTCGACGACGTCGGATTGCAGTACTGTGGCGGCATCAACGCGCCCTACTTGTGGGTGCAGTCGCCGTGGAGCAGCTCGTGGAAGCTGTTCGACAAGCTGCTCAACGAGCACCATATTTTGTCGTCGCCCGGCGAGCGATTTGGCCCCAGCGGTGAAGGCTGCGTACGCCTCAGCGCCTTTGCCCATCAGGCGCAGGTGCTCATGGCGTGCAGCCAATTGCGCGGGTGGCGAAGCTGATAAAAAATGAGAAATGGAGAATAAAAACTGACAAAAAATTGACGAAAATGGCAGCTATCAAATTCACAAAAATGCAAGGTGCGGGCAACGACTACGTGTACGTGGACTGCACCACCACAGCGATTGACAACCCTTCGGTGCTGGCCGAAAAAATTAGCGATAGGCACTTCGGCGTTGGCTCCGATGGCTTGGTGATGATTTGCGCGTCGGCGGTGGCCGATTTTCGGATGCGCATGTTCAACGCCGACGGCTCCGAAGCGCAGATGTGCGGCAACGCCGCGCGCTGCATAGGCAAGTACGTTTACGAAAAAGGGCTGACGCAAAAAATCGACATCACGCTCGAAACCCTTGCTGGCATTAAGTTTCTGCACCTATTCATCGAGCGCGACAAGGTGAGCAAGGTTACGGTAGACATGGGCGCACCCGAGCTGCTGCCCGCAAAAATTCCTGTCAACCTCAAGGGCGAGCGCGTGCTCAACTTCCCGCTGCTGGCCGGAAGCGACACCTACGGCATCACCTGCGTGTCGATGGGCAATCCGCACGCGGTGATTTTTGTCAAAAACGTTGACGCCTTCGACGTGCACGGCGTGGGGCGCATCATCGAAAATCACCCGCTGTTCCCGCAGCGCATCAACGTGGAGTTTGTGGAGGTGGTGAAGCGCAGCCTGCTCAAGATGCGCGTGTGGGAGCGCGGCAGCGGCGAAACATGGGCGTGCGGCACCGGCGCCTGCGCCACCTTGGTGGCCGCCTCGCTCAACGGCCTTGCCGATAGCCGCGCCACCCTGAAGCTGCTTGGCGGCGACCTCGACATTGAGTGGCATCCCGACACCCGCCACGTGCTGATGACAGGCGGCGCGGTGAGCGTGTTTGAGGGCGAGTATGAGCTATAAAAAATACGATAAAAATGAACCGCATATACCTCAAGTCCGGCAAGGACGAACCGCTGCGAAGGCAGCATCCATGGGTGTTTTCGGGCGCCATTGCGCGTGCCGAAGGCAACCCGCAGGAGGGTGACCTCGTGGAGGTGTGCGCCGCCGACGGGCAGCGGCTGGGCTGGGGACACGCGCAGGTGGGCAGCATCGCGGTGCGCATGTTGGCCTTCGGCGAGCAGGCAATGGAGGCCGATTTCTGGCGTCAGCGTCTGCAACGCGCATACAGCCTGCGATGCGCCACCGTGCTCAGCGAGCGCACCACCTGCTACCGCCTTGTGCACGGCGAGGGCGACGACCTGTCGGGGTTGATTGTGGACATCTACGGCAGCACCGCTGTGATGCAGGCGCACAGCGCGGGCATGCACCTTGCCCGACACGAGCTGGCGCAAGCGCTGCGCAGTGTTTACGGCAGCAGCCTTCGCGCAGTGTACGACAAGAGCGCAGCTACCGTGCCCTTCAAGGCCAACCTCGGTGTCGCCGATGGTTACCTGTGGGGCGAGCGCCAATGCGAGCCTGCGCTCGAGAACGGACTCAAGTTTGAAGTCGATTGGGAGGCGGGACAAAAGACCGGATTTTTTCTCGACCAGCGCGACAACCGCAGCCTGCTGGAGCGCTACAGCGGCGGGCGATGCGTGCTCAATATGTTTGGCTACACCGGAGGATTTTCGGCCTACGCGCTACGCGGCGGAGCGCAGCACGTGTGCACCGTCGATAGCTCCGCGCGTGCCGTGGAGCAGGCGGTGCGCAACGTGTCGCTTAGCTTTGGTGACAGCGCCCCGCACGAGGCTGTGGTTGCCGACGGCTTCGAATTTTTGCAGAGCGCCGACAGCCGCTACAACCTCATTGTGCTCGACCCGCCCGCGTTTGCCAAGCACGCCGGCGCCTTGCGCAGCGCGCTGCAGGCTTACCGCCGCCTCAATGCGCTCGCGCTGCGGCAGGCGGCGCAGGGCAGCATCGTGTTCACCTTTTCGTGCTCGCAGGTGGTGAGCCGCGAGCAGTTTCGCAGCACGGTATTTGCGGCAGCTGTCGATAGCGGGCGCAGCGTAAAAATCTTGCACCAGCTCACCCAACCCGCCGACCATCCCATCAGCATTTTTCATCCCGAAGGCGAGTACCTCAAAGGGCTGGCGCTATACGTGGACTAAATTTTGGGCATCGCCGAAGACAAAAAAAACATCCGATGGCAGCATCATTTGCCTGCCTTCGGATGTGCGCTTGTGCGAGCGTGAGTGCAGCCCTACAGCAAGGCCTTGAGCTTGGCCTCAAACGTGGCTTTGGGTGCCGCGCCAACGAGCTTGTCGACCACTTCGCCGTTTTTGAAAAATAGCACCGTGGGGATGTTGCGAACGTTGAATCGGGCAGGCGTGTCGCTGTTGGCATCCACGTCCATCTTGACCACTACGGCCTTTCCCTCGTACTCGTTGGCCAGCTCCTCAATGATGGGCGCAATGGCACGGCACGGCCCGCACCACGTTGCTCCAAAATCGAGTATCGCCGGCTTGTCGCACTTGAGCACCTCTTGCTCAAAAGTTGCATCGGTTATTGCTAACATTTTTTTGATGAAAATTTAGAAGTTTATAATTGAGCTTGCATTCGTTTTTTGCGGGGCAAAAGTAGGGAATTTATTGGACAATACAAAACATGTTTTGGTCGGGCTACACGAGCACTTAAACAGAAGCTGTGGTAGCCTAAAAATTTATTTCGCTATCGCATACATTTTTTTATTTAGCTCGCTGAGCGAAACCACATCAACCCCTTGGCTCATCGCCCAGCTGTCGGCAGATGGCGTGACCACAAAGGTGTGCGTGGGTCTAATGTCCTCAATTGCTGAGTAGCTGCCCTTCGACAGCACGGGCGTAAACGATGCCTTGCACTCCACCGCAAAGGTATGACGTTTAAGGCGCACCACAAAGTCCATTTCCGTGCC
The DNA here is from genome assembly GCA_031289995.1 of Prevotellaceae bacterium. The sequence goes on from JAITOI010000099.1 coordinate 4,318, forward strand.
ACTGGAGGTGCGGTAGTAGAACATTTCTGCGTCGGGGAACAAGCCCCTGATGTTCGACAGCACCACTTGCTCCCACACCGCGCCGTAGGCGGGATGCCCCAGCAGCGCGTCGAAGCTGCGCAGCCCCAGCAGCGCCGCTGTAATGCCCGAATCGGCAACGTACACCTTGGGCGCTTTCACCAGCCGCCTACCAAGGTTGGAAATGTAGGGCGGCACCACCTCCACCATATACGTGCAGCAGAGCAAGTCTATGTAGTTTTTTACCGTTTGGCTGCTCACTCCGAGCGAGCTTGCCAAGCTCGAAAAATTCACCGTTTGACCGTTGAGGTGTGCAAGCATCTGCCATAGGCGGCGCATAGTGGCTGGCGTAAAATTTGCCCATTGTAGCAAGTCGCGCTCCAAAGAAGTGGTGATGAAATTTTCGCGCCACTCAAATGACATTTCCGCGTCGCTGCTCAGCAGGCTACGGGGAAAGCCGCCCTGCGTAAAGTACGCCTCCATGCTGTG
>JAITOI010000051.1 GCA_031289995.1 Prevotellaceae bacterium
GTCAGGACGATTTGAGTAGCACCTCAAAAAAAGATTTAGCCAGAAAACTTGCGTTTCGTTCCGCATACCCTCTATTCAACATATTGATTTTGTTGATGCTGCCAATAAATCAAAACCAATAGTATCTTCAAAACTAATAAGCCGAAACTCCCCCTGCCCTTGTGGTAGCGGCAAAAAGTACAAGCTATGCCACGGCAAAAACAAATAAAATTTCATGTAGCTAAACCATGAAATGCTGATATTTAGCGCAGCTCAAAAAAAGATTTAGCCTGTAGATTTCTCCCTACGAATTAGCAAACACCCTCCTCATCACCTCCTCCACCTTGCTCACGCGCACCACCTCGATTTTTGCGGAGCTAACCGCCACCTTCTGGCTGTGGCTCGACACGTAGATGCGCCGAAAGCCTATCTTTTCCGCCTCCTGTATGCGCTGGTCGATGCGGGCCACGGGGCGCACCTCGCCCGACAACCCCAGCTCGGCCGCAAAGCAGCTTCCGTAGGGCACCGGCATGTCGAGGCTCGACGACAGCACTGCCACCGCCACCGCCAGGTCAATGCCCGGGTCGCTCACCCGCAAGCCACCTGCGATGTTCAAAAAAACATCCTTCGCCGCCAGCTTGAAGCCTGCGCGTTTTTCGAGCACCGCCAGCAGCATGTTCAGGCGACGGCTGTCGAAGCCGGTGGAGCTGCGCTGCGGCGTGCCGTAAACCGCGCTGCTAACGAGCGACTGAATCTCGATGAGGAAGGGGCGAATGCCGTCCACCGAGGCCGCAATGGCAATGCCGCTCAGCAGCTCGTCGTGGTGCGTGAGCAGAATTTCTGACGGGTTGGTAACCTCGCGCAGCCCCTCGCCGGTCATCTCAAAAATGCCCAGCTCCGAGGTGGAGCCAAAGCGGTTTTTCGCCGCGCGAAGGATGCGGTAGATGTGCTGGGTGTCGCCCTCAAACTGCAGCACCACGTCCACAATGTGCTCCAGAATTTTTGGTCCGGCAATGGAGCCATCCTTGGTGATGTGGCCAATGACCAGCACCGGCACGCCGCTCTCCTTGGCGTACTTGAGCAGCAGCGCGGCGCAGTCGCGGATTTGCGATACGCTGCCCGGCGAGCTCTCCACGCGCTGGCTCATCAGCGTTTGAATGGAGTCGATGACCACCAAGTTGGGTTGCAGCTGCTGCGCCTGTGCCAAAATATTTTCGAGCGAAGTCTCGCTCAAAATGTAGCACGCCTGCCCGCTTCCGCCCAGCCGGTCGGCGCGTAGCTTAATCTGCTGGGCGCTCTCCTCGCCGCTCACGTAGAGCGTTTTCATCATCGGATTTTTGAGCGCCAGCTGCAGCGCCAGCGTGGACTTGCCGATGCCCGGCTCGCCGCCAATGAGTATCATGCTGCCCGCCACCAGCCCGCCGCCAAGGATGCGGTCAACCTCAACGCTGCCGAGGCTCTTGCGCATTTCGCACTCCACGCTGATGCTGTCAACCGACACCGGCTTGGCGTTGCCCTGCGAGCCAAACGTGAGGCTGGAGCTGCCCCTATCGGGCGCCACCACCTCCTCAACGAAGCAGTTCCATTCGCCACAGCTGGGGCACTTGCCCAGCCACTTTGCGGCCTCATATCCGCAGCTCTGGCAGAAGTAGGCTTTGTGAATTTTTGCCATTTTCGACGTTCAATTTTACTTCGATAGGTACACCGTTTGCGAGGGGAAGGCGAAGCTCAAACCCGCGCTGCCAAAGCGCTGCAGGATGGCGAAGTTGACCTTCGACGAGGCCTCGCGGAAGTCAACGCCCTTGCGCGCGTAGTAGATGTAGGTTATTTGCAGCGCAAAGTCGCCGAACTCGGTGAACGTGGCGCTCGCCTCGTTTTCGACCTCGGCAATTTCGTGCGGAATGGCTTTGAGAATGGCAAGCGCGTCCTGCATTTGCTGCGCGGTGGTGTCGTAGGTCAAGCCCAGCGTAACGTGCATCCGCCGGCTCGGCTCGCTCGAGATGTTGACCAGCGAGGCCTCAATCATTTTGTAGTTCGGAATCGACACCAGCCGCCCCTCGTAGGTGAGCATGCGGGTGCTGCGTATCCCAATGTCGGTAACGGTTCCCTCGATTTCGTCGAAGCGGATGATGTCGCCAATGCGGAAGGGCTTGTCGGCGTAAACGGTGATGCCGCCGAAAATATTTTTGATGGTGTCTTGAGCTGCGAGCGCCGCCGCCATGCCGCCAATGCCCAGCCCGCCGAGCAGCACCTTGAGGTCGAAGCCGGCGTTGCTGAGCGCGGTGGCAGCGCCGATGAGCCACACGCCCACCACGCCCGTGCGCTGTAGCAGCGGCGATAGGCGATTGCGGGTGCCGTACTCCTCAAAAAGGCCGGCCACCATTTTTGAGAAGAACCATGTTACGTTGAGCACGGTGAGGATGGTGTAGGCTACACCCAGCGTCTGCATTAGGCTTGCGGAGGTTTGCAGCTGGTTCACGGCGACCCAAATGGCGACCAGCATGATGCCCAGCCGGAGGGGCTGCATCAGCGCGCTGAGCAGCACGTCGTCGAGCTGCGTTTTGCT
>JAITOI010000147.1 GCA_031289995.1 Prevotellaceae bacterium
CGGCACACCAGCTGCGCCACGGCGAGGTCGTCCTTCCAAGGGCAGTCGCCGTGCAGCGTGCCGGTGGTGTTGTCCCAATTTTGCATGAACATCGCCTCCACCTCGTAGCCCTGCTGCTGCAGCACGTAGGCTGCCACGCTTGAGTCCACGCCGCCCGACATGCCGACTATGGCTTTGGCGGCGCTCATTCGCAAGCCTCCTCCCCTTCGGGCGCAGGCTCCACGTTGGGCTGCGCGAGCACAGCGCTGTCGACGGGTTGTAGGTAGTGCCAGCCGTCAACGGCACGCTGGCGAACGTAGTTCCAGCGCAGCGCGAGCAGCATCAGCAGCACCACGATGCTGATGAGCATTCCTCGTTCGGTGTGCGATAGTGAGCGTAGCTTTTTCATTCTCTTGTCCACTCAAATCCGTCCTTGGTACCTTTCACCGTCACGCCCAACGTTGATAGCTCGTTTCGGATGTTGTCCGACGTGGCGAAATCCTTGCTGGCCTTGGCCTGCAGGCGCAGGTTGAGCAGCAGGTTGATGAGCTCGGACGAGAGGTCTTTGCTGTTGCCTGCGGCAGCTTGTGCGCTCTCGTCGGCGAGGCCAAGAATGCTGTTCACCACCGTGCCGAAATCTTTGCGCAGCGCGGCAAGGTCGGCCTCGGTGAGGCTTTCGGTGCCGGCCTTCACGGAGTTGATGCGCCGCGTCCACTCGGCCAGCGAAGCCAACACCAGCGCCGTGTTGAGGTCATCGTCGAGCGCCTCGCGGCAGCTGGCGATGAAGGTCGACACGTCGAGGGTTGAGGCGGCTGCGGGCTTCAGCTGCGCCAAAGTTTGCTGCGCAGCCATGAGGCGCTGCAAGCCTTTTTCGGCGGCTTGCAGAGCGTCGTTGCTAAAGTCGAGCGTGCTGCGGTAGTGAGCTTGCAGGATGAAGAAGCGGATGGTCATCGGGCTGTAAGCCTGCGCCAGCAAGGGATGCGTGCCGCTGAACAGCGCGTCGAGCGTGATGAAGTTGTTCAACGACTTGCCCATTTTTTGGCTGTTGATGGTAACCATGTTGTTGTGCACCCAGAGCTTCACGGCGTCGTGCCCGCAGGCTGCCACGCTTTGCGCAATCTCGCATTCGTGGTGCGGGAACATCAGGTCGAGGCCGCCCCCGTGGATGTCGAAAGTTTCGCCAAGGTAGCGCGTGCTCATCGCCGAGCACTCGAGGTGCCAGCCTGGGAAGCCGCTGCTCCAGGGCGAAGGCCAGCGCATGATGTGCTCGGGTGAAGCTTTTTTCCAGAGCGCGAAGTCGGCGGCGTTGCGCTTATCGTCCTGCCCGTCGAGCTCGCGGGTGTTGGCCTGCTGGTCGCCGAGCACGCGCCCCGACAGCTTGCCGTAGGAGAACTTTTTGCTGTAGGCCTCCACGTCGAAATACACCGAGCCGTTGACTACGTAGGCGTAGCCGTTGTCGAGGATTTTCTGCACCAGCGCAACCTGCTCCATGATGTGCCCGCTGGCGCGCGGCTCGATGCTGGGCGGCAGCACGCCGAGGCAGCGCATAGCCTCGTGGTAGCGGTTGGTGTAGCGCTGGGCAATCTCCATCGGTTCGAGGTTGTCGAGCCGCGCTTTTTTGGCGATTTTATCCTCGCCCTCATCGGCATCATTTTCGAGATGCCCCACGTCGGTGATGTTGCGCACGTAGCGCACTTTGTAGCCCAAGTGGTCGAGGTAGCGGAACAGCAAGTCGAAGGTGATGGCGGGTCTTGCGTGCCCCAGATGCGGGTCGCCGTACACGGTTGGGCCGCACACGTACAGGCCAACGTGCGGCGGGTTGAGCGGCGCGAAATCTTCCTTTTTGCGCGTGAGGGTGTTGTAAATTTGCATAGCTATTGGTTTTTGAAATGCGGGGCAAAGGTAGTGTTTTTGCGGGAAAATGGAAAATGATTCATCGCGCTTCGGCACGCAAAATCCCCAGCCATTTGTCGCTTCGCGGAAGCAAACCAAATCGGCTGGGGGTAGCGCGTGTACGCTCGCAAGGGTGCAGAAAAACTATCGCGTCATCAGCTGCGCGGTTTGCGCGTTGTTGACGGTCATTGCGGCGTTGCCAAAGTGGATGGTGGTGTTGTCGCCGTCCACAAATGTAACGAGCTTGGTAGACGTGCCGTTTTCGTTCATCGACCAGGTTTGGGTAGCGGGGTCAAAGAGCAGGTCGGCCTTCTGGTTGCTGCCCAGCAGCTCGATGCGGTAGCCGTTGGTGATGGACTTGACGTGGTAGTCGCCCTTTTCGCCGCGCACCACTTTGTCCACGCCAGCCATTGGCGAGGAGCCTGTCCAGAACTCAATCGAGTTGAGCACTAAGGAGTCGATGAGCCAGGCAAACTCGTACACCGGCACCACACAGAACACCAAAAACACGAGCTCGTTTACCCACTTTTCGTTGGTAACACGCTGGTTCCAGCTGAGCACTCTTTTGAACAGTCCAAACGAGCCAAGGCAAGAGGACATCATCATTGCGCTAGCCCCAAGCATCAGGACTGCTGCGCTTACTTTTAATTTTCTCATACTATTTTTTGTTTAAGATTTGGGTGCAAAGGTAGTAATTTTTTAGAGCACAAAGTTAAGGCTAATTTTTTCCAGGGCAACCGCATCAAAATTTAAGCGTACTGCATGGCGCACGGGTGTAGGTCGTGCCCCGAGTGAGGCCTGTGCTCCGCGCGCAAAGACGCGGAGGCATCGCTGTCCGCAGGCTGCGCTTCGCTTGCCTGCGGTTATGAAAATTACGTCCCTTCGGGACTTGCAGCACCCGCTTGTCGTCCTTGCGAGCGGAGCGAAGCAATCCAGTGCCTA
>JAITOI010000182.1 GCA_031289995.1 Prevotellaceae bacterium
CGGCACCGTTCAGGGCATCGCCCTCGACTCCACCACGCGCGAGCCGCTGGCCTTTGCCACCGTGATGCTCAAAACGGCCGACGGGCAGGTGGTGAAGGGCGGGCAAACCGTGGCCAACGGCAGCTTCGCGCTCACCGCCATCCCCTTTGGCCGATACCTGTTTTCGGTCAGCTTTGTGGGCTACGTTAGCCTGACTAGGCAGGTCGTGCTATCGGAAAAAAATCCGGTGGTGGACATGGGCGACGTCCTCGTAAAATCTTCGAGCGAAACGATAGGCGAGGTAACGGTGGTGGCCGAAAAAAATTCCTTCGTCATCGAGCCGGACAAGGAGGTGTTCGAGGCCGACAAAATTGACGGCGCCATTGGCGGCAGCGTGGCCGATTTGCTGCGCCAAATTCCGTCGCTGGAGGTGGACGCGGACGACAACCTGCAGATGCGCGGCAAGGCTGCCATCATCACCATCGACGGCCGCCCGTCGCCCTTCCCCGACGTGCAAACCACCATGCAGATGCTGCCCGCCGACGTGATTGAGCGCATCGAAGTCATCACCAATCCATCGGCGCGATACCAGTCCGACAGCGAGGGCGGCATTGTCAACATCGTGCTCAAGAAGGACAAGGTGCAAGGCTACAACGGCGCCATCAGCGCAGGCCTGGAGCCGGGTACGCAGTACATGGGCGGGGGCAACATCAACTACCGCAAGGGCAGGCTCAACCTTTTTGCCACCGCCAACGTGCGCTACAACGACCGCGTGTCATCGTCCCGCAGCGAGCGCAGCAACCTGCGCAGCGACACGGTTTACGCCTACATGCAGCAGGCCAACAGCAGCGCATCGACCAACCTCACGTCGGGCTACAAGTTCGGGCTGGACTACTTTTTCGACAACAAAAATTCCGCCACGATTTACGAAAACATCAGCCTGAGCGACCCCTACAGCAGCGAGCTCGTGGCGATGGACTACTACAACGTGCCGGCCACGCTCTACCGCCGCGGTGAGCGCCGCAACGTGAACGACAACGGCAACTCCAGCTACGTTACCGAGGCGCACTACAAGCATCAGTTCAACGAAAAAAAGGAGCACGAATTTTCGGCCGTAGCCCGCTACGTAGCCGACCACTACGAGCGCAACAGCAGCTACGTTACCGAGATGGACAGCTCGCTCACGCAGGAGGACGACAGGTGGCAGCAGAAGCGCGGCGGCGTTACCCGCAACCGAATGCTGCTAAAGGCTGACTACGTCATGCCCCTGAGCGAAACCGGCAAGTTCGAGGCCGGCATCAGCGCCAACAACCAGTGGAACCAAACCCTCTACGACGCCCAAAAGCTGGACAGCGGAAGCCTCGCCAATCCGGTGATGGCATTCGACAATACGCAGGCCGAAAACTACCGCTTCACCGAGCAAATCTACTCCGCCTACATCGACTACGCCAACGCGCTGGAAAGCTTCAGCTACAAGCTGGGCGTTCGCGCCGAGGCCTCCTCCATCGATGGCCAATCGGTGCTCAAGGACAGCTCCACAGCCTTTGTGGACAGGACATATTTTTACCTCTTCCCCTCGGCGCGCGCCACCTACTACTTCAGCCGCGACGTGCGCCTCACCGCCACCTACTCCTCGCGCATTGCCCGCCCGTCGTTCCTACAGCTGGTGCCGTTTTCCGACGTGTCCGACATGCAAAATATTCGCCTCGGCTCGCCCGACCTTCTGCCCTCGCGAACCCACAACGCCGAGCTGAAATTTTACCGCTACTACGAGCAGAGCCAAAACATGCTCAACATCGACATCTACTACTCGCACACCCGCGACGAGGCGCAGCGCGTGAGCTTCATCGACGACCTGCGCAACTACGTGCCCGACATGGAGCCGGATTCCGTGTCGGTGAGCCGCGTGGAGAACGTTGGGCTGCGCGACGTGGTGGGCGCCACCTGCAGCTTCCGCTACAAGCAGGTGGAAAACCTCACCCTCTCCGCCACGCTCAACGGCAGCTACAACGCCATGAGCGGCCTGCGCAACGGCGAGCCGTACAGCACCTACTTGTTCAGCGGAACGGCCTCGATGGCGGCCACCTACATCTTCCCGCACGAGGTGGTGGTCAACCTTTCGGGGCGCTACCGCCTGCCCACCATCACCGCTCAGGGCAGCTCGCAAAACCTTGGTACGATTGACCTGAGCATCCGCCACGCGTTTTTCGACAAGGCGCTTACCGCAAGCGTGGTGGTGTACGATTTGCTCAACACCGCCCGCAGCATCTCCCACTCCACCGGCACGGGATTTCGGAGCAGCTACGAGCGGCAGTGGGACTCGCGGCAGGTGCGCTTCAGCCTCATGTACAAGTTTGGCCGCATGAACGTGGACATCAACCCCAACGCCAAGCAGAGCGTGGAGCGGAGCGTTGAGGCGCCGCCAAAAAGGAGGGGGTTGTAGTAGATAATTATGGCGAATGAGATGGGAAAAGACGTATATTTGCACGCAACTTGGCGGAATGTTCAAAGTAGTGAGGTGTTAAGTGAGGTACAAAAATAAAAGATAATGAGTAAAAAAGAAACCATTACTGTACAGGGCACGGAAATAACCGTAATTTCATCGAAAAGCGATGATTATATTTCACTGACCGATATGCTGAAAGCCAAAGATGGCGATTTCTTTATTTCGGATTGGTTGCGTAATCGCAATACAGTGGAATTTCTTGGTATTTGGGAAAGTATTTACAACCCCGATTTTAATTATGGCGAATTTACCATAATTAAAAGTCAGGCAGGATTAAATAGTTACAAAATAAGCGTTAAGGAGTGGGTGGAAAAAACCAATGCAGTCGGAATCAGAGCGACAGCAGGAAGATACGGTGGCACGTATGCGCACAAAGACATCGCCTTTGAGTTTGGGATGTGGATTAGTCCCTCGTTTAAAATATTCCTTATTCGTGAATTTGACCGCCTCAAACAAGACGAGCAACAACGCCTTTCGCTCGAATGGAATTTACAGCGCACATTGTCCAAAATCAACTACCGCATCCATACCGATGCCATTAAGGAAAAAATTATTCCCGCCGTTGTTACCAAAGAACAGGCTTCGGCAATTTACGCCTCGGAAGCCGATTTGCTCAATGTTGCTCTGTTCGGAAAAACTGCCGCACAATGGCGCAGCGAAAATCCCGATAGCAAGGGAAATATCCGCGACCTTGCCACATTGGAGCAATTGCTTGTCCTGTCGAACATGGAAAGTATTAATGCGCTATTGATACGTCAGGGGCTGCCGCAGGGCGAACGATTGGTGCAGCTCAACAGCGTTGCCATTACGCAGATGAAGTCGCTGCTGAACAACCAAAATTTGACGAAACGATTAACCTAAAATTAAATTTTAAAATGAAAACAAAACCAACCCTTCTCTTAGCCCTGTGCCTAACGGCATCGACAGTTGCCCTGCCGCAGCAGGCAAAAAAAATCTACCCTGCCATTTTCGACGAGCAGGCGCACCGCGGCGGGCGCGGATTGATGCCCGAAAACACCATCCCCGCGATGCTCAACGCCATCGATTTGGGCGTGGTTACGCTGGAGTTGGACTTGCAAATTTCCAAAGACCTCAAGGTCGTAGTGTCGCACGAAGGCTTCATGTCCGAGCA
>JAITOI010000070.1 GCA_031289995.1 Prevotellaceae bacterium
ACCCGTGCGCACGGCAAGACGCTTGACATGTTATCCATATCCTCCTTGCCGGGGGCTTTAGCCCAATTCTCCTCCTTGCCGTTGGTTTTAACCAACGGATAAATGGCAATCCGTCGCGGTCTTGCGCACGGAGCACAGGCCTCATTCGGGGCAGGCCTTTCACCCGTGCGCACGGCAAGACGCTTGACATGTTATCCATATCCTCCTTGCCGGGGGCTTTAGCCCAATTCTCCTCCTTGCCGTTGGTTTTAACCAACGGATAAATGGCAACCCGTCGCGGTCTTGCGCACGGAGCACAGGCCACATTCTGGGCACGGCCTACACCCGTGCGCACGGCAGGACGATTGGAGTAGCACCTCAAAAAAAGATTTACCCCATAAACAAGTAGAGACGCACCACGCCACGTCTCTACACTATTCACTCTTCACTCTTCACTAAAAAACTATTCCAACGTCCCCACCGCCCTAAAATACTCCGTCTCCCGAATTTTGCAAGCCGCCCGCGCCTCAATGAGGTTGCTGTAAGCCTGCTGCCACTGGGCTTGCGCGTCGAGGTATTCGATGAGCGTGCCGAGGCTGGTTTCGTAGGCGGCGCGGCTCACGCGGAGGTCTTCGTTGGCTAAGCGCAGGGCGTCGTTGGCGACGGTGATTTGCGCCTGCGCGTCGAGCCAGTCCAGGCCAGCCTGCTGCGCTTGCAGGCTAAGCAGCTTGGCGTTTTTTTCGAGCTCCATTGCGCTGATGTCCTGCTGCAGGCGGGCGCTTTTGATTTTGCGCATACCCTCGCCGAAGTGGAAGAGAGGGATGTTGGCAGTAACCATCGCGAAGGGCATGTCGAACGACTTACTTTGCCCTGCAAGCTTCATCCCGCCCAGGTGGTTGTAGCCAGCGCCGAGGCCGATGGTGGGCAAAAAGTCGGCGCGAGTCATCTTCACCTGCTGGGCGTTGATGTCCACCTGATGCTGCATGAGGCGGTACTCGGGGCGCGAGCTGATGTCGGCGCTCAGCGGGGCGTCGTTGGCGGCACTGGCGGTCACGTCCGGGGCAAAAATCGACGAGTCGGCGGGGGTAATGGCGGAGCCAAAATCCTTGCCCACGAGCCGGCACAGCGCCATTCGCGCCAGCTGCAACCCGTGCTGCGCCCGCAGCCTATCGTAGGCGAGGCTGCTGCGCTTCGACTGCACTTTGAGCAGGTCTTTTTCGCTCATCATGTCAACGCTCAGGCCAGCCTGCATCGAGCTGTCGAGGCGGCCCAGGAGGGCGTCGTACTTGTCCAAGATTTTGATTTTTTCGTGCACCGAAACGTAGACCCAGTAAGCCTTGTCCACTTCGGCAAGAGTGGACGCACGCTGCATTCGGGCGTTCTCGTCCGCCATGGCCATGCCGAGGCTCGCCATGCGATTTCCTGCCACAATTTTGCCGCCGGCAAACAGCGGCTGCTCCAGCCTGATGCCCGCCATGTAGGCGCCCCTCGCGCTCATGTCGAGCGGCAAGACGAAGCTGGGCATGAGCGCCTGGAACGCTGGGGGGATGACGTTGCTCATGTCCATGCTCAGGTCGATGTCTTTGAACAGGTAGGCGAGCGATGCGGAGGCCGAAATTTTGGGCAGGTAGTGCGAAAAAGCGGCCTGCTTTTCGGCCTGCGTGCGCTGCTGCTGCCGCTCGGCAATCTTAATGTCCTCGCTGTTTTGTAGCGCCAGCTGGCGGCACTGGGCGAGCGACAGCGTATCCTGCGTGGCGACCTGCGCGGTGTCTTGCGCAATGCCCTGCGCGGTGCCCTGCGCGACGGCGTGCAGGGGAAGAAGTAGGATGAGATATTTGAGGGTTCTTTGCATGATGTTTTGATTGTGATTTTGCAGTTGCGTAATCCGTAATTTTTTAATTCGTAATTCTAAAAAACACGCCGTAAAACACCGGCACCAGCAGCAGCGTTACGACCGTGCCCACCACCAGCCCCGACATGACGGCCACGGCCAAGCTGCAGTACATCGGGTCGAGCACCAGCGGCGCCATGCCCAGCACGGTGGTGAGCGACGCCATCATCACCGGACGGGTGCGGGCAACGCTGGCCTGCACCACGGCGTGGTGCGGGTTGCAGCCCTCCTCGCGGATGAGCCGCGTCGTTTCGTCAATCAGCACGATGGAGTTCTTGATGAGCATCCCCGCCAGGCCCATCACGCCGATGATGGCCATGAACGTGAACGGCTGTCCAGTGAGCACCATCGCTGGCGCAATGCCAATGGCAGCAAAGGGTAGGCAGAAGATGACGATGGCCATTTTGCGCAGGTCGCCGAAGAGCAAAATCAGGATGAGGACGATGAGCACCGCCGAGAGCGGAATGAAGCCGAGCATGTTGGCCAGCGCGTCGTGCTGCAGCTCGTGCTCGCCCTTCCACTGCATGGCGTAGCCGTCGGGCAGCGGGATGCTCTCGATTTGCTTGCGGATGGCGCGTCGGGCGTCGGCAGCGCTTTCGCCCGAGAGGGGGTCGCACTGCACCTCCACCGCTCGGCGTCCGTTGTTGCGGTACACCATGCCGGCCTCCCACGTAGGCTTCACGCCGCGCGTGAGCGAGCTCAGCGGCGTGGAGCTGATGAGCTTTTCGCGAAGCTCGTTGGCCGCCTCAGCGCCGCCCGTGGCAAGGCTTAGCAGCGAGGCGCGGCTGACGTCCACGCCGGCAAAGTTGGGCAGCGCCGTCCACACGGGCACGTCGTTGATGTTGGTCAGGCGGTTGCCCTGCGCGTCGCGGGTGCGGAGGTAGATGGGGAGCGCGGTTTCGCCCTCGTAGAGCTGTCCCACGGGCAGCCCGTCGGTGGCGGCGAGCAGGGCGTTGCTCAGGTCGCTGCGCGAAACGCCAGCGCGTCGCGCCGCTGCCTGCGCGTACTCGGCGCTCAGCAGCAGGCTTGGCGGCTCGAGGTTGTCGCACACCGTGGCGGGGTCAATGCTGGGGCATGCGCGCATCACATCCTGAGCTTGGCGGCTCAGCTCTTTTAGCGCCATAGGGTCGGGACCGGAGAACTGCGCCTCCACCGCGTGCGAAGTTTTTACCGTAAAGTTGTACTGCCGTATGCGGATGTAGGCGTCGGGGTACATCTCCCGCAAGGCTTGCTCCAGCTGGGGTTTGAGCTTCACCAGCTCGCGGTAGCTGTGGAAGTCCACGATGAGCTCGCCGTAGCTATCGGCACCCTGATTCACCGAGCGCACCAGGCAGTATCGCGAGGGCGTGCGGCCGTGGCTGGCGGCAACGCGGCTCACCTTGCCGGTGGCGAGCAGGTAGTCGGTAATGGAGTGCAGGTCGGTAATCACGCGGCTGGGGCTGGCGCTCGATGGCAGCGTGTATTCGATGTAGGCCTGCTCGTAGTCGAAGTCGGGGAAGAAGCGATTTTTCATGGAGAAAAAAAGCATGCTCGCCGCGGCCAATAGCACCACGCTTGCGACAAGCGTGATGGCGCGATGCCGCAGCAGCAGCGTCAGCGTGCGGCGCACAAAGCGGTGCGCGAAGTGGTTGTACACCTCCTCGTTCTGCACCTCGTTCTGCGCCTCATCCTGCCCCTCGTTCTGCACGGCGGGCGCAACGCTACTCGGCTTGAGCTTGAGAAAGTACGACGAAAACATGGGCACCTGAATCAGCGCCAGCAGCCAGCTGAGGAGGAGCGAAATGCAGAGCACCAGAAAGAGGTCGCGGGCGTAAATGCCGGCGGTGTCGTCGGAGAGGAACACCGGCAAAAACGTGATGACGGCGATGAGCGTGGCGCCGAGCAGCGGCATGGCCGTTTTGCGCGCGGTGGCGAACAGCACGGTGTGCAGCGGCACGCGGCGGCGCGAGTCCACCAGTATTCCGTCGAGCACCACGATGGCGTTATCCACCAGCATACCCATGGCCACGATGAACGCGCCGAGCGATATGCGCTGCAGCGTGCCGTCGAGCGCGTAGAGCACGGGGATGGTGGCGAGCACCGTGAGCAGCAGCCCGCAGCCGATAATCATGCCGCCCCGGAAGCCCATGGTGAGCATCAGCGCGAGCACCACGATGAGCACCGACGACGCGAGGTTGCCCATGAAGCCTTTGATGGCGTTCGACACGCGCTCGGGCTGGAAGAAAATCTTGTCGAACGCGAAGCCAACGGGGATATTTTTTTTCAGCTCCGCGAGGCGCTCGTCCACGCGCTTGCCGACGTTGATAATGTTTTCGCCGTGCTCCATGGAGATGGAAATTCCCAATGCGTCCCGGTTGTTGAGCCAAAACAAGTTGTGGCGCGGCTCGGCGTAGCTGCGCTCCACGGTGGCAATGTCGCCCAGCCGAATTTGCTCGCCCGAAAGGCTCTGGATGAGGAGGCTTCGGACGTCGTCGAGCTCGGCAATTTTATCGCTCACCGCCAGCCGCAATCGCGCATCCTTCCCCTCGAAAACGCCCGCAAACACAGGCTTGTTTTGCCCGTCGAGGGTGAGCAAAATTTGCGCCGGCAGCACGCCGAGCCTCGCCATTTTTTCGCTCGACAGCGTAACGTTGACGCAGGGTTGCAGCGCGCCAAACACCTCGATGCGCCGCACGCCTTCCACCAGCAGCAGCTCCTGCTTCACGTAGCGGGCGTAGCGCTCCATTTCTTCGGGCGAGTAGCCGTCGGCGGTCATGGCGTAGAACATGCCGTACACGTCGCCCACATCGTCGAACACCATTGGCTGCATCGCGCCCTGCGGCAGCATCGCAGCGGCGGTTTGCACGCGGCGACGCATGATGTCCCAGCGCTGCTCCATCTCGCGGTCGGGAACCGAAAAGGCAATCTCCACCATGATTTTGGAAAAGTTGGGGAACGACTCGGAGCTGATGCTGCTCACGCCGCTCTGCTTGCGCAGCTCGTTTTCGAGCGGGACGCTCACGTTGAGCTCCACCTCGTGAGCGCTGGCGCCCGGATAAACGGTTACAATCATCGCCTGCTTGATGACAATCTCCGGGTCCTCGAGCTTGCCCATGCGGACGTAGGCGTAGACGCCGCCCGTGAGGATGGCGAGTAGCAAAAACCAGAACAGCGTTTTTTGCTTGAAAAATACTTCGGATATATGCATTGAGTTGAAGAATTAAGTTGACGAATTTAAGGTGGATGAAAAGGCGACTATAGCAGGCCACCCACGTTGGCCGCCGATGGCTCGGCAAGCACGCGCACGGCTTGATTTTCGGTGAGGTTGCGCACGCCCGCCACCACGATTTTATCGGTCGCGCTCACGCCGCTTTCCACCGCCACGCCGTGCTCACCGTCAACGCCGGCAAGGGTTACGCGGCGCTTGCTCACGGTGGAGCTGGCCTCGTTGAGCACCCACACGTAGCTCTCTCCGCCGTCGGCAAACACCGCGCCTGCGGGCAGCGACCACGCGCTCTGCGAGCTTGCCGCGTAGCGGATATGCACCTGCACGTTCATCCCTGCGGCGAGGCGGCATCCCTTGCTGGGAGCCAGCTGCAGGCGTAGCTTGTAGAGCTGGTTGGCGTCGGCTTTGGGCGTAACGCTTTCCATGCTGAGCGGGTAAGCTTCGCCGGGCAGCACGTCGGCAGTGCAGCTGAACGTGGCAAAGCGCTCCTTCTTGACGTAGAGCGAGGCGGGGATGGCAATGTCCACCGTCAGGCGGCTCACGTCCATCAGCGTGGCCACCGCCATGCCGGCATCCACCACCTCAAATTCCTTAAAGCTGAGGGCGCTCACGAAGCCCGCAAAGGGCGCGGTGAGGCGGGTGTAGGCGAGCATGTTTTGGTCGGCTTGCAGCTTCGCCTCGAGCATCGACAGCCCGGCGCGAGCCTTCTCGTAGTCGTTGCCCGACACCGCTTTTTGCCGGTACATCTCCTCCACGCGGCTCACCTCAGCTTTCACCTGCGCGTGCTGCGCTTCGGTGGCTTGCAGCTGCAGGCGGTAGTCCTTGGGGTCGAGCTCGGCGATGAGGTCGCCCTGCGCCACGCGCTGCCCCTCGCGCACGTGGATGCGCAGCAGCTGCCCTGCGGCCTTAAAGCTGAGGTTGACGGTGGCAGCCTCCTTCGCCACGCCGGTAAACACGCTCTCGTCAACCTGCCCCAGCGGTTGC
This sequence comes from Prevotellaceae bacterium, assembly GCA_031289995.1. The sequence goes on from JAITOI010000070.1 coordinate 6,060, forward strand.
GGCTGCTGGGTTTTGACGTAGGGAAGGTAAGCTGGCGGTGCGGTGGTACTGCGGCACGCCGACAAAAAAAGTAGCGCTGAGCTAAGCGCTAATGCGCAATTGCGGTTCATAATAATTTTTGGTTTTTTTGTATTTTGGTGAAAAAACGGCAAAGATACTACAAATATTGTGTAGGGTGAGCGATAGGGGTGAAAAAAAATTTGTGATTTTTTTTGTGCGGGGGCGATGCGGGACAAGGCAACGGCACTACAAAAACCAGCATCCACCATAGTTTTAGATGGCATTGGATGAAACGAAATGTTGGTAGCGTCCTGCCTGCGCACGGGTGTAGGCTGTGTCCCGAATGAGGTCTGTGCTCCGTGCGTAAGACGCACACATTTCTACCATGCTGCCATCAAGGATAGGGCGGACAAGGAGAAACCCACAGGTGTTAGTAACCTTGATTAGCACTGAAGTCCGTAAGGACTTAAACGTGGATAACCCCGTGCAAACGGAGTGCAGCACGGGGTAGCGGCACAGCCCACATAACATGGAACTCCGTAGGACTTCTACATTGGAATTAACACCTGGGCTATGTGTTGTTGAACTCCTTCGGAGTTCAATACCGTAGTGTTGCATGTACCCCGAACTGCACTTCGCTTGTTCGGGGTTATCCACGTTTAAGTCCTACGGACTTCAGTGCCCATCCAGGGTTTAGAACACTTGTGGGTGAAACCTTGTCCGAACGGGGGCTGCCACTTGACTTAATGACATTGGGTAGAACCTTGTTTCAACGGGGAAATCCCGTAGGGATGGCAGTATGGTAGAAATGGCAACCCAGTCGCGGTCTTGCGCACGGAGCATAGGCATTGTTTGAGGCAGGCCTTGCACTCGTGCGCCATGCAGAATTTAGAATACGCAAAAGCATTTGAAGCTGACCAATTTCAGGTTCTCACTTGGAGGCTTCCACGCTTTTTCAACACGAGCCAACGGCGGCGAAAATATGACAATCTTTCAGCCACGAGATAATGCTGCCACTTATGCCAAACCACAAATTATATGCTGGTATTTTTACCATCGAAAACCATTATCATAATAAATTGTTTCTAAATTATCGTCATTTATATATGCGTATGGATATTTTCTGTTTGTGGGTTTAATTTTCCATGATTTGGTAAAATTTTCATCTACATAACTTATGCCTGCATTTAAATCATAATAACCAAATTCCACATCAAAACATCCTTCAATAATATCTTCGAAAAAATCTTCATCATGCTTTACAATATCAATGTATTTTCTTATAACATCATCATGCTTCATTGATGATGTTGTATTTAGATTTATCGTGTTGATTAAATCGCCTGATAGAAAATAATAGTTATCGTTTTTATCAAAATGAAATATTACATCACCTGTAAATATGATTAGATTATTCATAAATTGATAGCATCTTACATGACAATACCCTAATTCATCTTCCTGAAATTGAGTAAATTGATATTTTGTATAATCCAATTGATTGTGATTAAATAAATATTTTATTACATTCATTTCAGCTTCTG
>JAITOI010000143.1 GCA_031289995.1 Prevotellaceae bacterium
AAAGCTGGCTACTCAAAAAGTTAAAAGATTCAGGCAATTATATCCTAATTACGCCCAGCATAAAATTTACTTGGGCATTGCTGGCTTGTCGTTCACCGACGCGATGGTGGCCAACGCCAAGCAGTTTGGCATCGGCCTGGTGAAGCCTAAAGGCGACACCATCGAGTGCGATACGGAGCACATCAGAGCCTACTAAAATTCGATGTGCGACTATGCGATATGCGACGCAATCTTCAAGCCTTCATCGCTTCGTGTTAATTCGTGGACAAAAATCTTCAAATTTTCAAATCATCAAATCATCAAATTCCAATGACCTACCGCATCGAAAAAGACACCATGGGCGAGGTGCAAGTACCCGCCGACAAGTATTGGGCAGCGCAAACCGAGCGCTCGCGCAACAACTTCAAAATTGGGCCGCCAGCGTCCATGCCCCGCGAAATCATCGAGGCTTTTGCCTACCTCAAAAAGGCGGCAGCGTTTACCAACTGCGACCTGGGCGTGCTGCCTGCCGAAAAGCGCGACCTCATTGCGCAGGTGTGCGACGAAATCCTCGCCGGCCAGCTCGCCGACCAGTTCCCGCTGGTCATCTGGCAAACCGGTTCGGGCACGCAGAGCAACATGAACGTGAACGAGGTAATCTCCAACCGCGCACACGTGCTGGCGGGCGGAAAGCTGGGCGAAAAATCCGCCGTTCACCCCAACGACGACGTGAACAAATCGCAGTCGAGCAACGACACCTTCCCCACCGCCATGCACGTGGCCGCCTACAAGCGCGTGGTGGAAACCACCATCCCCGGCGTGGAGAAGTTGCGCGACACGCTGCAGCAAAAAAGCGAGGCGCTGATGCACGTGGTCAAAATCGGGCGCACCCACCTGATGGACGCCACGCCGCTCACGCTGGGGCAGGAGCTGTCGGGCTACGTAGCCCAGCTCAACCACGCGCTGCGGGCCATCAACAACACGCTGTCGCACCTCGCCGAAATCGCGCTGGGCGGCACTGCCGTTGGCACCGGCCTCAACACGCCCAAGGGCTACGACCTGAAGGTGGCGGACTACATCGCCCAATTCACCGGCCTGCCCATCCGCACCGCGCCCAACAAATTCGAGGCCTTGGCAGCTCACGACGGCATTGTGGAAGCCCACGGAGCGCTGAAGCAGCTGGCGGTGTCGCTGATGAAAATTGCCAACGACATCCGCATGATGGCCTCCGGACCCCGCTCTGGCATTGGCGAACTGCTCATCCCGGAGAACTAGCCAGGCTCGTCCATCATGCCCGGCAAGGTGAACCCCACGCAGTGCGAGGCGATGACCATGGTGTGCGCCCGCGTGATGGGCAACGACGTAACGCTAAGCGTGGCGGGCAGCACGGGGCACTACGAGCTCAACGTGTTTAAGCCCGTGATGGCCGACGCCTTCCTGCAGTCGGCGCGGCTGCTGGGCGAAGCCTGCGTGTCGTTCAACGACCACTGCGCCGTCGGCATTGAGCCAAACACCAAGCGCATCGACGAGCTGGTGAGCAACTCGCTGATGCTCGTAACGGCGCTCAACACGCACATCGGCTACGAAAAAGCGGCCAAGATTGCGAAGAAGGCGCACCACGAAGGCAGCACGCTAAAGCAGGCTGCGCTTGCGCTGGGCTTCCTCACCGAGGAGCAGTTTGACGAGTGGGTGGTTCCATCGAAAATGATTGGGAATTTGTAGGAGTTGTAGGATTTGAAGATTTGAAGATTTGAAGATTCATTGCTGGGTGGAGTTGGTTTAAACTTGCTTCAACAAGCTACACCTTGCAGCGAATCTTCAAATTATTAAATCTTCAAATCTTCAAATTTTTACTACCTTTGCCGCCCAAATTTAAATGCTGAAATGAACAACCTCACCCCCGTTGTCCGCAACCTGATTATCGCCAACGTTGCGCTGTTTGTGCTTGCCATGCTGGGCGAGCGGATGGGCTTCGACCTCACGCAGCAGCTGGCGCTGTACTACCCCTCGTCGGAGCATTTTTGGCCCTACCAGTACATCACCTACATGTTCATGCACGGCAGCTGGGCGCACATCTTTTTCAACATGTACGCGCTGTGGATTTTCGGCGTCGCCCTCGAGCAGGTGTGGGGCGGCAAGCGCTTCCTGCTCTACTACGCCATCACGGGCGTGGGCGCGGCCATCTGCCAAACGGTGGTGAACGGCATCGAGCTGTCGCGCCTGCAGGAGGCCGCTGCGCTGGCGCTCGACAACCTCACGCCCGACACCTTCGAGCTGTTCCTGATGGAGCATTTTAGCGGCCACATCAACATCGACAAGCTGCAAGTTTTTCTCGACGCATGGGAGCGCGCTCCCCGCAACTCCGAGATGCTGCTCAACGCGCAGGAAACGGTGAACGGCCTCGTTGCCTCGGCCTCCAACGTGCCCACGGTGGGCGCCAGCGGTGCGGTGTACGGCGTGCTGCTGGCCTTCGGGATGCTCTTCCCCAACGCTCAGCTGATGCTGCTCATCCCGCCCATGCCGGTGAAGGCGAAGTGGCTGGTCGTGGGCTACGGCGTGCTGGAGCTGGCGCTCGGCGTGTTCAGCACGGCCGACGGCGTGGCGCACTTTGCCCACCTCGGCGGTATGCTGTTTGGCTTCATCCTCATCCGCTACTGGCAGCGCAAGTCGGAGCCATTTTACTAACATATTTTTCACCCCGCAAGGCTCATGGCAACGCTCACCGAGGGTAACGTTTCGCGGCGCATCTTCGCGTTCGCGTGGCCGCTGCTGGTGGGCAACGTGTTTCACCACCTCTACCACCTGGTGGATAGCATCATTGTGGGCAAGTACCTGGGCAAGGAGGCGCTGGCGGGCATGATAGCCTCGGCGCAGGTGTCGATGGTGGTCATCGCGCTGGTGGTGGGCTTTGGCATTGGCGGCACGGTGGTGGTGGCGCAGTTCTACGGCGCGGGCAACCGCCAAAAGGTGCGCCAAACCTGCGACACGGTAACCCTCTTCATGCTCGGCGCAAGCCTCGTGCTGGGCGCCATCGGGATGCTGTGCTGCGACAGCATTCTGCAGCTCATCCAGCTGCCGCCCGAGTCGGTGGGCTACGCCAAGCCCTTCCTCTACGTTTACTTCGGCGGCATGTTCACCATGTTTGGCTACAACGCCACGTCGTCGCTCCTGCGCGGCATTGGCGACTCGACCACGCCGCTCTACGCGCTCATCGTGTCGTCGGTGGTCAACATCGGGCTTGACTTGCTGTTCGTGCTCGTGCTCGATGGCGGCACCGGCGCCGTGGCGCTGGCCACCGTGCTGGCGCAGGGCGTGTCGTGGCTGTTCATCATCGTGTACGCGCGGCGCAAGGCGATGCTGCTCAGCTTCAACATTCTTCGCGCCCGCTTTAGCGTCGACATTTTTTGGCAAACGCTGCGCATTGGTCTCCCGTCGGGCTTTCAGCAAACCTTTGTGGCCATTGGGATGACGGCGCTCTTCGGCATCATCAACACGTTTGGCGTGGACGTGTCGGCGGCCTACGGTGCGGCCACGCGCATCGAGCTGTTCGCCACGCTGCCGGCCATGAGCTTTGCGCTGGCGCTGTCCACCTTCGTGGGGCAAAACATGGGCGCGGGCAACATGGCTCGCGTGCGCGCCGGATTGCGCTCCACGATGCTCATGGTGGGCGCCGCCACGGTGGGCATCACGCTGCTGCTGGTGCTGCTGCGCGAGCCGCTCATCGGCCTGTTCACCGACGCGGCCAACGCCAGCGTCATCCACATCGGCTCGGAGTACATCGCCATTGTCGGCTCGTTCTACCTCGTGTTTGCGTGCATGTTTGTGCTCAACGGCCTGCACCGCGGCGCGGGAGCTTCGCTGGTGCCGATGCTCATCACGCTGCTGTCGCTGTGGGTGGTGCGCATTCCGGTGGCCTACGTGCTGTCGCGAAGCGAAACGCTGGGCTACCTCGGCGCGTTCTGGGCGGTGCCGGTGGC
>JAITOI010000187.1 GCA_031289995.1 Prevotellaceae bacterium
TGGTAGCCGCGCCAGACTTAGGATCTGGTGCCGAAAGGCGTGGGGGTTCGAGTCCCTTTATCCGCACAACGCGTAGAGGCTTGCAGCTGCAAGTCCTACCACAACAACGGCCATGCAACATATTGAAATACGCGAGCTCATTGCCGCCAAAAATCCTAAGCTGCTAAAGCTGCTGCCCCGCTTTGTGCTTAGCTACCTACGGCGCATCCTGCATCAGGACGAGGTGAACCACGTGCTGACGACCTTTCGTGTTCCCGGTTTACAGTTCACCCACGACGTGCTGCGCCACCTCAACATCGCCTACCGCGTGGAGGGCGCAGAGCAGCTGCTGCAAGGGCAGCGCTACCTGTTTGTGAGCAACCACCCGCTGGGCGGCCTCGACGGCATGGTCATCATGAGCGCCATTGGCGATATTTTTCCGAACATCAAATTTCCGGTCAACGACCTGCTGCTGCACCTCGAGCCGCTGCAGCCGCTGTTTGTGCCCATCAACAAGCATGGCGGGCAAACGGGCAAGGCGGCCTCGCAGCTGCGCGAATGTCTCGCCTCCGACAGCCAAATGTTGTACTTCCCTGCGGGGCTTTGCTCGCGCAAAATCAAGGGTGAAATTGTGGACTTGCCGTGGAAAAAAAGCTTTGTCAAAATGGCCACCACACACGGTCGTAGCGTGGTGCCGATGTTCTTCGATGGCCGCAACTCGCGCTTCTTTTACTGCCTCGCCAACCTGCGAAAACGCTTGGGTGTAAAGGCCAACATCGAGATGCTTTATCTGCCCGACGAGATGTTCCGGCAGCGCAACGGGTCGTTCACGCTTCGCATTGGCCAGCCCATACCCAGCGCCACTTTCACGAGCGACAGAAGGCCGCAGGAGTGGGCAGATTTTGTGCGGAAAAAAGTTTACGAAATGCAATAATTTCCAACACCAGATTATAAATTTTTGCTCTATACGCTATGAAAAAATTACTGCTAATACTGAGTCTGGCTCTCCTCTGCGCTCCGCTGTTGGCGCAGCAAAAAAAGGCGGCCGCGGCAGCCGAAGAAGAGGAGGACAAAACGCCGCCAATGAACCTGGGCATCGAGATGGTTTTTGTGCGCGGCAATACCTACCAGATGGGCTGCACCAAAGAGCAGGTCAGCTTTTGCGATGGCGATGAGAAGCCTGCGCATAGGGTGCGAATCAACAGCTTTTTTATCGGCAAATACGAGGTAACGCAGGAGCAGTGGAAAGCTGTGATGGGCGACAGCCTCAACCCCGCAACCTTTGAGGGACGCCGCCTGCCGGTGGAGACGGTGAGCTACGTCGAGGTGAAAGATTTCATCAAGCAGCTCAACGAAAAAACCGGACAAAAATATCGCCTGCCCACCGAAGCCGAATGGGAGTACGCTGCCCGCGGTGGCCGCTACGCGCACGACAAAGTTTTTAGCGGCAGCGACACCCTTGAGGAGGTGGCATGGTACGTGGAAAATGTGGGCGAATCGAACCACGCAGTGGGCCTCAACAAGCCCAACGAGCTTGGCATTTACGACATGAGCGGCAACGTGGCCGAGTGGTGCTCCGACTGGTACGGCAGCTACCTCACCAACAACGTCAACCCGAAAGGTCCATCCAGCGGCGAGTTTCGCGTCTATCGCGGCGGAGGCGGAGCCAGCGAATCCAACGACTGCCGCGTGTCTGCACGCTCCCAGCTGGCGCCCGACGAGAAGGACTACAACCTCGGATTTAGGCTGGTCGTTAGCGCACAGTGAGCAGCAGATAGCTGTGCTCTGGTATCGCCACTACAAACAAAAAAACATGACATTCCCGCTACAAAACCCCGTGCTGATTTTCGCCGTGCTGCTGTTCATCATTTGGATAGCGCCCATCGTATTCACCAAGCTGCGCTTGCCTTACGTGGCGGGGCTTATCGCGGCGGGCGTGGTGGTTGGACCCAACGGTTTCAACATCCTCACGCGCGACGGTAGCATCGAATTTTTTGCCATCGCAGGCCTGCTCTACATCATGTTTTTGGCAGGCGTAGAGGTGGACATAAATGACTTCAAAAAAAACAAATCAAGGAGCATCGTTTTCGGCGCCTACACCTTTGCCATCCCAACGCTGATGGGGCTTGCGGCGGGCATCTGGCTGCTGGGCTACAGCCTTGCCACCTCGCTGCTGCTGTGCTGCATGTTTGCCTCGCACACCCTGCTCGCCTACCCCATTGCAGGGCGCTACGGCGTGGCCAAAAATCGCGCGGTGAACATTGCCGTCATCGGCACCATCATTGCCGACACGCTGGCGCTGCTCATGCTGGCCGTGGTGGTGGGCGGGCAGCGCGGGCAGCATGACGCGCTAAGCTGGCTCACATTTGTGCTGCTCATCGTGGCTTTCGGCTTGGTGGTGCTCTTCGTTTTTCCGTGGATTATTCGCCTCTACTTTAAGCGCAACACCGACAGCATTGCGCAGTACATTGTGGTCATTGCGTTCATGTTTTTGTCCGCGTTTTTGGCGCAGGCGGTGGGCATGGAACCCATTATTGGCGCGTTCTTGGCGGGCATCGCGTTCAACCGTCTTATCCCAAGCACCTCGACGCTGATGAACCGCATCGACTTTGTGGGCAACGCTATTTTCATCCCCATTTTTTTGGTGAGCGTGGGCATGCTGGTCGACGTCAAAGTTTTTGGCATGACCTCTACCTTGCTGGTGGCAGCAACGATGACGGTGGTGGCCATTGTGAGCAAGTATGTCGCCGCATGGCTCACGCAGCGCACGTTCAAGCTGCAGACGGTGGAGCGCACCATGATTTTTGGTCTCAGCAACGCGCACGCCGCAGCCTCGCTGGCCATCGTGATGGTGGGGCGCGAGGTGGGCTTGCTGAGCAGCGACGTGTTCAACGGCACCATCGTGATGATACTCGTGTCGTGCCTCATCAGCTCGCTGGCCACCGAGCGTGCCTCGCGCGAGCTGGCAGCCAGCGCAGCCGTGTCGGTGAGCATGGGGCGCAAGTATGGCAAAATTCTCATCCCCGTGAGCAACCCGCACACCATCGACCGCCTCGTGGAATTTGCCGTCGCCATTCGCGCCTCGCGCAACAGCGAGCCGCTTTACGCCATCTACGTTTCGGACAAGCAGAACATCACCGAAGAGCTGTGGGAGCACGGCGAGCGCGTGCTCGAAAAAGCCGCCATCAGCGCCGCCGCGAGCGACACCGCCCTCGAAGCCATTCACCATGCCGACGACAACATTGCCCGCAGCATCATCAAGGCCATGCGCGAGCACGGCATCACCGACGTGGTGCTTGGCTTGCAGCAGTCCACCAACATTGCGAGCGCCATCTTTTCCATGCGCCTCAGCACGCTGCTCAAGGGCTGCACGCAAACCGTTTTTGTGGCAAGGCTGCTGCACCCCATCAGCGTGTTCAGGCGCATTGTGGTGGCCATTCCACCACGCGCCGAGTACGAGGCTGGATTTGCCCGATGGCTGCACCGCGTGGGCAACCTGCACCGGCAAACCGGCGCCCGCTTTGTGGTGTACGGCAACAACAACACGCTGAGCCGCGTGCGAGAGCTCAACCAAAGCAACCGCTACCCCTACGACATCTGGACGATGGAGTTCACGCAGTGGAGCAACTACCAGCTGCTAGCTCACGACCTCCACTCCGACGACTTGTTTGTGGCCGTTGCCGCGCGCAAAACTGCCGTGTCGTACTCGCCGCAAATCGAAAAGCTGCACGACACGCTCACCAAACATTTTGCCAACCGCAACCTGCTGCTGGTGTACCCCGAGCACTACAGCAGCGACGAAGAGCAGGTGCAGTTTTTGGGCGGCGGCAAGTGATTTTTCTCAATGTTTAACGTTAATCGAAAAAAAATTGCTCTCCGAAACGAAAATATGCGTACATTTGCCCGCTTTTTTTGTATGAAAAATAAAATAATACTACCATGCATTATACCAATATCACCCTTGCAAGCTGCCTCGCAGCAAGCCTCCTGCTGGCTGGCTGCGCGAAGCACGAAACGCTAAAAATTGCAGGATTTGAAGGCATGCTCGACTCGGCGCTCATTGCGCAATTCGAGAGCGAGTACCTCCAAAAAACAGGCCAAATTGTCGACCTGAAATACCACCCCTACGAGGAGTACCAGCTCGTTGCTGAGGCCAGTCAGGGCAAGCTCCACGACATGATGCTGACCACCAACACCACCATCCCTTTCTTCAAGCGCTTGGGCGTGCTTGCGCCGCTTGACCACAGCCGCATTCGCCCGCTCGACGACTACCTTCCCTACATGGTGGACTTCCCGTCCGACATGGGCAACGAGTACACCCTGCCCTACAGCTACCTCATCATGGGCATCGTGTACGACGCCACCAAGCTTAGCCCCGAAGAGGCCGGCACCATCACCGTGCTGTGGGACAAAAAGTGGGCTGGGCACATCGTGATGCAGTCGCTCGAGCTGGTGCTCTACGGCACCGCCGCCATCTACGCCCACCGGAACAAGCTGGAGGCGATGAGCAACGGCTACACCACGTACACGCAGGACTACCGCGACTCGGTGCAGGCATGGATTACCAAGTGCGACCCCATGACGCGCGCGTTGGTGAAGAAGGCGCTGGTGGAGCAGTTCGCGCTGGTGAGCAAGTACGCCACCGGCGCCAAGCTGAGCGTCCACATTGCCCGCGACAACGAGTGGGTGGGCTGGATGCGACATCCCGAAGCTATTGGCGCACTCAAGTTCAACCACAACCTGCAGTTCAGCTACGCCCGCGAAGGCAGCGCCTACAGCCCCTTCCTCTTCACCATCACCACCGCCTGCAAAAACACGGAGCTCGCCTACGAATTTCTACGCTTCATTTCGCGCACCGATGTGGTGGCGCACAACATGCGCAACAACTCCATCCCCGGCGTAATTTCCGAAGCTGTGGAGCTGTGCCGCGAGGAAATTGTGAACGACACCGTGCAGCTTGCTGGCACCACGCGCAAGTGGCGTGAAAACTTTTTCGACCTGTTCAACATGTCCGAAGACGTTGCCAAGCGCACGCCCTTGCTGATACCGCCGCCAGCCGAAAACATTCAACATCTCCGCAACACCATCAAAGAATTTTGGGAGCAGGTGGGCGGACAACCCAACTCCTAAGCTGGCAGAGCTGGCCACTATTGGACTAACCAAATTCATCCAAAAAAAAACACTGTACTATGGCTAACCATTCTTTTTTCCTCACCTGCTACGTAGCGGCAAGCCTAATGCTGGCGGGCTGTGCGAAGCCCGAAACGCTTAGAATTGCAGGATTAGAGGGCTTGCTCGACTCCGCGCTCATTGCGCAATTCGAGAGCGAGTATCTCCAAAAAACAGGTAAAATTGTCGACCTGAAATACCTCCCCTACGAGGAGCACCAGCTCGTTGCAGAGGCCAGTCAGGGCAAGCTCTACGACATGATGTTGACCACCAACACCACCACCCCTTTCTTCAAGCACTTGGGCGTGCTTGCGTCGCTTGACCACAGCCGCATTCGCCCGCTCGACGACTACCTGCCCTACATGGTAGATTTCCCGTCCGACGTGGGCAACGAGTACACCCTGCCCTACAGCTACCTCATCATGGGTATCGTGTACGACGCGACCAAGATTAGCCCCAAAGAGGCCAGCACCATCGCCGTGCTGTGGGACAAAAAATGGGCTGGGCACATCGTGATGCAGTCGCTCGAGCTGGTGCTCTACGGCACCACCGCCATCTACATCCGCCGAGACAAGCTGGAGGAGATGAGCAACGGCTACACCACCTACACGCAGGACTACCGCGACTCGGTGCAGGTGTGGATTACCAAGTGCGACTCCGTGACGCGCACCGCGGTGAAGAAAGCGCTGGTGGAGCAGTTCGCGCTGGTAAGCAAGTACGCCACAGGCGCCAAGCTGAGCGTCCACATTGCCCGCGACAGCGAGTGGGTGGGCTGGATGCGACATCCCGAAGCCATTACCGCGCTCAAGTTTAACCACGACCTGCAGTTCAGCTACGCCCGCGAAGGCAGCGCCTACAGCCCCTACCTCTTCTCCATCACCACCGCCTGCAAAAACTCGGATCTCGCCTACGAATTTCTACGCTTCATTTCGCGCACCGATGTGGTGGTGCAGAACATGCGCAAGAACTCCATACCCGGCGTAATCTCCGAGGCCGTGGAGCTGTGCCACGACGAAATTGTGAACGACACCGTGCAGCTTGCGGGCACCACGCGCGAGTGGCGCGAAAACTTTTTCGACCTGTTCAACATGCCCGAAGACGTTGCCAAACGCAC
>JAITOI010000218.1 GCA_031289995.1 Prevotellaceae bacterium
ACGCCGCCTTTCTGGTTGGCAATAGCAATAATTTTTGACATATTGTTTACGATTTATTTTTTACGGTTCAAATATCATCAGCCGAAAATAGCCCGCGAAGGTACGAATAAAAACCGGAAATTCATCAAAAAAGTTTTAGCAAGCAGGGTAACCGCATCAAAAATACCAGCAGCCACTGCACATTCTGTAAATTCCGTAAAAATTTTACTACCTTTGTCGCCACTTTCAAAACCAAAATTTTCATCCCGTTGCATCTTTTTACAACACAAAATTTTTCATTATGTCAACCATAAAAATTGAGCAAGAACAAGCCAAGCAGCTCGCCCACGCAGAGGCGATACGCTACATGAACAACGCGACCGAAACGTTGCCGAAGGCGGGCAAAGATGACTACCGTTACCTCGACGACAAGTACGTGCGTACTGCCTGCGGAATTGCATACCTTGGCGTGCTGAAGGCGCTGGACGCGCTGTTTGAGCTGCGCGGCGTTCCGCTTCCGCCAAAAAAGAAGCATAAAAACATTGAGTACTACACGTACCATGCTGCAAGGCTGGACGGCAAACTTTCAAAAGATCTCCATGATGCCTATTGCGTTTTGCATATCGATGGCTATTATAAAGGTGTATGCGACGTGCTTACCATTAAAGGTGGTTTTGATATCGCCTACCGCATCATCGCCCGCATCAAACCCGAACACGAGCTAACGCAGGAGGAATACAAAGCTCTGAAAGCGCAACAGAAGCCTACGTGGATGCGTGCGCTGTACTCGTTTTTCTTTATGTAATGCGATGGGTTGATTTGAAATTTGGGTTCTACCGTTATTTGTGTGGGTAAGGTTATTTGCCACTGCCCAATCCAGCTGCAAGCCCAGTTATGCCCAGCATTGGCGCGTAGATGGTGCCTTCCACATTTTCCCTACCTTTGCCCCCACAATCAAAAATCAAAACCATGCAATCCGTCAACCTCACCATCCCTCCCGAAGCCGCTGCCTCGCCCGAAAATCTTCGCCACGCAGCGGCAGCAGCGCTGCGCATGTTGCCCAATGAGCTGGGTCTGGTGCAGCTGGTGCGCCGCTCGGTGGATGCGCGGCATCGCCCGCCAATGCTGCAATTGCAGGTCAACGTGTACGAAAAAGATGAGGCGTTGACGGAGGATTTTCGGGCGCAATTTGCCTACAAAGAGGTGGGCGGATGTCCGCCGGTAATTGTTGTGGGCGCGGGGCCGGCGGGACTTTTTGCGGCGCTGCGCCTGCTCGAACAAGGGCTAAAACCCATCATCATCGAGCGCGGAAAAAGCGTTGCCGAGCGCAAGCTCGACATTGCCCGCATCGCCCGCCAGCACACGGTTGACGCGCACTCCAACTGGTGCTTCGGCGAGGGCGGCGCGGGCACGTATTCCGACGGCAAGCTCTACACCCGCTCCACCAAGCGAGGCAACGTGGAGCGCGTGCTGCAGCAGCTGGTGATGCACGGCGCCAACCCCGACATCTTGCTCGACACCCACGCCCACATTGGCACCGACAAGCTGCCAGCCATCATCGCCGCCATTCGCAAAACCATTGTGGACTGCGGCGGCGAGTACCGTTTTGGCACGCACGTGCGCGACCTGATGCTGAGGAATGGCGCGGTGGTGGGCGTGCTCGATGCGCACGGTGGGCAGCATTGTGGCCTGGCCGTAATCCTTGCCACAGGCCACTCGGCGAGCGACGTGTACGAGCTGTTCGCGTCGCGCCGATGGGCGATTGAAGCTAAGCCCTACGCCCTCGGCGTGCGCGTGGAGCATCCGCAGCAGCTGGTCAACGAAATTCAGTACCACGGCAGCCGCTACTCGCCGCTGCTGCCACCCGCCAGCTACAGCCTCACGGCGCAGGTGGAAGGTCGGGGAGTGTTTTCGTTCTGCATGTGTCCGGGCGGAATCGTAGTGCCGGCGGCCACTGCGGAGGGCGAGGTGGTGGTGAACGGCATGTCGAACTCGCAGCGCAGCTCGCCGTTTGCCAACGCGGGTGTGGTGGCGCAAGTCAACACCGGCGCCGATTTGAGAGGCTTCGAGGAGCACGGCGAGCTGGTCGGATTGCGCTTCCGCCAGCGCGTGGAGCAAGCCATGTTTGCCGCAGGCGATGCTCCGTTGGCCGCGCCAGCACAGCGCTTGAGCGATTTTGTGCGCGGCAAATTTTCAGCCTCGCTGTGCAAAACATCCTACCTTGCGGGCGTAACGTCGGCGCCGCTACACGAGCTGCTGCCTGCGTTTATCAGCCATTCGCTGCGCCGTGCGCTGGTGGAGTTCGACAAAAAAATGCACGGCTACCTCACCGAGGAAGCCGTGCTGCTGGGGGTTGAATCGCGCAGCTCGTCGCCGGTGCGCATCCCACGCGACCCGCACACGATGCAGCATCCGCAGCTGCGAAACCTGTACCCGTGCGGCGAGGGCGCAGGCTATGCGGGGGGCATCACCTCGTCGGCTGTTGATGGCGTGGCAGTGGCGGAGGCGATTTTTCGCTCCCGCGAAGCCTTCACAAACGCCATGAACAGCGGGTGAGGTTTGAGCACGGTGCTCTGGTATTCGGGGTGGAACTGCGAGGCGATGAAGAAGCAGTGCGACGGCACTTCGATGATCTCCACCAGCTGCGTTTGCTCGTTCACGCCGGAGGCTATCAAGCCCGCGGTTTCAAAGGCGGGAAGGTAGTCGTTGTTGAGCTCGTAGCGGTGGCGGTGGCGCTCCACAATTTCGTCTGCGCCGTAGATGCGGTGGGCAAGCGTGTTCGGCTTCAGCCGGCACTTGTAGCCGCCCAAGCGCATCGTGCCGCCCATGTTGGTGATGTGCTTTTGGCTCTCCATAATGTCGATCACGTTGTGCGTGGTGGTGCGGTTCATTTCGGTGGAGTGCGCGTCGGCAAAGCCGAGCACGCTGCGCGCAAATTCGACCACGGCGCAGTGCAGCCCGAGGCAGATTCCGAAGAACGGAATGTTGCGCTTGCGGGCGTATCCGGCGGCGATAATTTTCCCCTCAATGCCGCGCTCACCAAAGCCTGGCGCCACCATAACGCCATGCATCGCGCTCAGCTTTTCGTCCACGTTATTCTCGTCGATATGCTCGGACTGGAAGAGGTGGATGTTCACCTTGCACTCGTTGTACACGCCTGCGTGGATGAAGGCCTCGCGGATGGATTTGTAGGCATCGGGCAGCTCCACGTACTTGCCCACCAGCCCAATGTCCACCGAGGTTTTGGGGTGCTTAAATTTTTCCACAAACGCCCTCCATGCCGTTACGTTCGCCTCGGGCACGTTGGTGATGCCGGCCTTTTTGAGCACCACCGTATCGAGCTGCTCGTTGAGCATGTTGAGGGGTACCTCGTAGATGGTGGGCATGTCGATGGACTGCACCACGGCGCTCGCCTCGACGTTGCAGAAGAGGGCAATTTTTTTGCAAAAATCTTTGGACAATTCCTTCTCGGTTCGCAGCACGAGGATGTCGGGCTGGACGCCGTTTTCGAGCAGCGATTTCACGGAGTGCTGCGTGGGCTTCGACTTGTACTCGCCCGCCGCGCGCACGTATGGCACCAGCGTGAGGTGGATGAAGAGCGCGTTGCCAGCGCCGAGCTCGTAGCGCAGCTGGCGCACGGCCTCGATGTAGGGCAGGCTTTCGATGTCGCCCACGGTGCCGCCAATTTCGGTGATGACAAACTCGTACTGCCCGCTGTTTCCGAGCAGCTTGATGCGGCGCTTAATTTCGTCGGTGATGTGGGGGATGACCTGCACCGTTTTGCCCAGGTATTCGCCCTTGCGCTCGTTGTTGATCACCGTTTGGTAAACGCGCCCGGTGGTAACGTTGTTGTCCTGCGAGGTGTTGATGCCAAGGAAGCGCTCGTAGTGCCCCAGGTCGAGGTCGGTAACGGCGCCGTCGATGGTTACGTAGCACTCGCCGTGCTCGTAGGGGTTGAGCGTGTCGGGGTCGACGTTGAGGTAGGGGTCGAGCTTTTGGATGGCCACCGAAAAGCCCCGCGCCTGCAGCAGGTTGGCCAGCGAGGCCGCCACAATGCCCTTGCCCAGCGACGACACTACGCCGCCTGTAACGAAAATGTACTTGGTTGACATAAGATTTTTTTGGTTCAAAGATGTGAAGAAAACGAGGGTGCAAAAGTAGTAAAAATTTGAAAATTTGAGGATTTGAAAATTTGAGATTTGAGATCACTACTGATGCGTTAATTTTTCGCTGATACTAAACAAGTTAGGATATTTTTCGAAAATTTGCTCACTTTGTTTTTATGTAAGTGACTCGCTTACAGTAGTTTTGTCAAAAATCGAAAAGATTAAAATCTGAGCTAAATCTTTTTTGAAGTGCTATTCCAATCGTCCTGCCGTGCGCACGGGTGTAAGCCGTGCCCCGAATGAGGCCTGTGCTCC
>JAITOI010000235.1 GCA_031289995.1 Prevotellaceae bacterium
GCTTCGCTTGCCTGCGGTTATGAAAATGCGATATGCGACAATGCCAGAGTCTCTGTGCGATGTTGCTGCAAGTCCCGAAGGGACGTAATTTTCATAACCGTAGGCAAGCGAAGCGCAGCCTACGGTAACGACAAACGCGCGTCTTTGCGCACGGAGCACAGACCTCATTCGGGGTAGGCCTTTCACCCGTGCGCATGGCAGGACGATTGGAATAGCACCTCAAAAAAAGATTTAGCCTTCAATCCCGCTGCAGCAAACCATTCCTACTTCACCACGTACCGGGGCTTGTCGCCATGAGCGCCCACCACTTCTTTCGAGTGCGGGTCGACCATCAAGTCCATGCCAAAGAGTGGGAGATTGCCGAGCAGCACATCGCGCTCGTTGGGCAGCACCAATGCGTCGCAGGCAGTGTAACGGTTGCGCCAGCGAACGCTTACCGGCTCGGTGATGCCGCCTTTTTCCGTTACTCCCTTGGCAACTTCCACCTCGCATGTTCTGTTGATGCGCAGCCCCAGCTGTGCGCGGGTTGCCTCGTTGATGACCAAGTTCCACACGCTGGTGTCCGCTATTGCGTTGACACGCATTCGATGAACTTCATGTTCTTGGATAAGGCCATCGCAGGCGTTGGTTACGTCTGCTGAATTTTCCAGCGTGATTTCTGTGTAAACGGATTGCATAGAGCAGTAGATTAAAAAGTGTTCTGCAAAGGTAGTGTTTTTTTGATTTACCAAAGCAGCCCAACATCGCCAATAAATACTACCTTTGCGGTCGCAAAAAAACGCATTTACGCAAGAAAAATAGAAGCAATGGAGCAGAAAAAAGTAGCCGTGGGCAGCGTTGTTTTTTCCAACGCTGCACCGCTCGCATTCGTTGGTGGCACCTGCGTTATAGAAGGTGAGCAGGAGTATCTGGAGGCCGCCGCGGAGCTGAAAAAAATTGCCGACAAGCTGGGGCAGCCCTTCGTGCTCAAGGCCTCGTTCGACAAAGCCAACCGCAGCGCCATCAACGCCTACCGAGGGCCTGGCATCGACGAAGGCTTGCGCATTTTGGCTCGCGCCAAGGAGCTGCTGCGCGTGCCCACGCTGGTTGACGTGCACGAGCCGTGGCAGGCGCAGCGCGGCGCGGCGGTGGCCGACGTGCTGCAAATCCCCGCCTTCCTGTGCCGCCAAACCGACCTCGTGCTGGCCTGCGCCGACACCGGGCTTGCGGTCAACGTCAAGAAGGGGCAGTTTGTGGCGCCGCAAAACATGGAGAACATTGTGCGCAAAATCGAGTCGCGCGGCAACACGCGCATCCTGCTCACCGAGCGCGGCAGCTGCTTTGGCTACGGCGATTTGGTGGTGGACATGCGCTCGCTGCACGTGATGAAGCAGCTGGGCTATCCTGTCATTTTCGACGCCACGCACTCCGTGCAAAAACCTGGCGCCTTGGGCGGCTCCACCGGCGGCGACCGTACGCTGGCGCCTGTGCTGGCGCGGGCTGCAGCAGCGGTGGGAGTGGCCGGCATTTTCTTCGAGGCGCACCCCAACCCCGACATGGCTTTGAGCGATGCTGCCAACTCGCTATCCTACGCGCTTGTCTGCGAATTGATGGGCGAGACATCGCGCATTGACGGCGTGATTAAGAAATTTGAAGATTTGAAAATTTGAAAATTTGAAAATTGCTGCGTCGCATAGTCGCATAGTCGCATATCGCACATCGCATAGTCGCATAGTCGCACATCGCACATCGAAATTATTATGACAACACACGAAATAAAATCCATTGCCCTCGAGGTAATCCGCAACGAGGCCAGGTCGCTGGCTGCGTGCGAGGCTGCCGTTGACGACAGCTTTGTGCGCTCCGTGCAGTCCATCGCCGCTTGTCGCGGGCGCGTGGTGGTGGTGGGCATCGGCAAGAGCGGCATCATTGGCCACAAAATTGCCGCCACGCTTGCCTCCACCGGCACGCCGTCGATGTTTCTGCACGCCACCGAAGCGCTGCACGGCGACCTCGGTATGGTTACCGAGCACGACATTGTCCTCGCGCTTTCGTACTCCGGTTTTAGCGACGAGCTGAACAAGATTTTGCCGATGCTTCGCCACCGCAAAATCACCATCATCGGGCTTAGCGGCAACGCGCAGTCGAAGCTGGCGCAAATGGCCGACCTGCACATCGCGCTGCCGCCCATGCACGAGGCCTGCCCCTACAACCTCGCGCCTACATCGAGCACCACCTCCATGCTCGGCGTGGGCGACGCGCTGGCGCTGTGCCTGATGAAGCTCAAGAATTTTGAGATGAAAGATTTCGCGCTTTTTCATCCGGGCGGAATGCTCGGAAGGCTGCTCACGTGCAGCGTTGCCGACATCATGCACAGCGGCGAGCGCAACCCCGTGGTGCCGCTCGACGCCACCGTGAAGGACGCCCTCTTTGTGATGACCAAAACCAAGAGCGGCGCCACCTCGGTGGTCAACGCCGACGGCAGCCTTGTGGGATTTTTTACTGACGGCGACCTGCGCCGCCACCTGCAGCGCGACGCTGACCTGCTGGACAAGCGCGTGGCCGACGTGATGACGCGCCAGCCCACCGTGCTTGCCGACACGATGAAGGCGGTGGAGGCCGCACAAATCATCCACCAAAAAAACATCGACAACGCGCCCGTAACCGACTGCCACGGCCAGGTGGTGGGCATTGTGGATGAGGGGGATTTGTTGCCGTTTATTGCCAGCTGAAGCGATGTGAGATGTGCGATGTGCGACATGAGATGTGAGACGCAGGGCAACCGCATCAAAATCCGCATTCCCCAAAAATACAGCGAGTTTAGCGCATATCCTTACGCAAGCGCAGGACAAGTATAGCCTAAAAAAGAGGCAGTACAAGGCCGCGCTCGACAGCGACTACATGCTGAAATTACTCGGATTTTGATGCGGTTGCCCTGCGTCGCACATCGCTCAATTTCCAAAATTTTCGTACCTTTGCGCCCCGAAAAAAAACGAAATTTGCGAATGAAAACGTTTCTTGTTTTTGCCCTCGTGCTGGGCGTTTGCGTGGTGTTGCTGGGGGTAAAGATTTTCTTCTCGCGGACAAAAAAGTTTCCGCAAACCGAAATCGCCTGCAACGCCGAAATGCGCAAGCGCGGCATCACCTGTCCCATCCACGACGAGCGGCGGAAGGCCTGCGGGGAGTGCGATTCGAAATTTCAAAATTTGAGGATTTGAAAATTTGAAGATTGATGGGTAAGGCAGCCATCAGCCATCACAAAATCTAAAATCCGAAATCTAAAATCAGCAATTTTCAAACCATTAAATTTTCAAATCATTAAATTTTCAAATTTTCAAATTTTCAAATTTTCAAATTTTCAAATTAAAAAAATGTTCCAAACAGTCTCTGCGGCTGAGGCCGTAAAAGTAGTAAAATCGGGCGACCACGTGCACCTCAGCAGCGTGGCGAGCGCCCCGCAAAAGCTCATCCAAGCCCTGTGCGC
>JAITOI010000102.1 GCA_031289995.1 Prevotellaceae bacterium
TGTTCGTTTAGCGGATCGCCTGTATCCAATCGGGCAAGCAGCAAGCCATACACGAGCGACTGCGCATAAATATCGCAAAAATCGGCTAATTGGTAGTAGTAGTTGATAGATTTTTCGTATTCGGAGAAGAGGCCTTTGAATTTGGTGTAAAAGCTGTCGGTTTCGTTTTGTTTGTCTTCGATATATTCACGCAATGCCACAGAGTAGTAAAAACTTTGGGCGGCAAGAGCCGACGCCAACGTTTTTTTGGAATTGATATAGGGAAAATCGTAGAGATAAAAATCGCGCAGAAGATTTTCAAAATCCAAAAGCGCCTTTGTATCGGCAGTCAGCGTAATATCGTGTATCTTTTTGCCGCCTTGCAACAAAATAAAACGGTAGTAGTCGGTAATGATTATGTTTTCGCATGTCTTTGAGTACTTTTTTATTTGCTCGCTGCCAATCAGCTTATCAAGATTATATGACGGCTTTTTACATTCAATAAAGCCCACCAAACTTTTGAACAGCGTCCCTGCATCTTTATAGACGAAAAAGTCGGGCATACCATCTACCTCAATACCGCTGCGGCGGTACTCCTGCACGATAGAAGTTTTGTTCGTAAAAGGCAGCTGCAACCCATTAAACAGCGTTTCAAACGGGGTACGATACAGCATTTCATTGCCGGTGGGATATTGGGCAAAGTAAGCGAAGTAGGTTTTTACCTGCTGCTCTATTGCGGATATTAAAGATTTATTTACCATTTTTTTTAAGCATTTATTTTGATTTTTCAAAGAGCCAAAGTCCATTAAAATTCTCTGTAAACCCGTGACAAAGATAATTCAAATATTTAATCTTACACCATATTTTTTCGCCCGCGCAGCTAAAAATTGGAAGCCTCCTTGAGCTTATTCCAATGGCACAGCAGCAGCCCGCCGTTTTCGTCGTGCAGGTGCATGCCGTTGCCCTCGCAGTAGCGGAAGTATTTGCACGCGGCGCACTCGCCCGTGTGCGCCCACGCGCGGTTACGGAACGGCTCGTAGCGCGTGTTCCAAACGGTCATAAAATCATCCTTGTAGATGTTGCCCTGAATGAAGTTGGCGCGCAGGTTGGGGCACGCAGAAATGCTGCCGTCTGCCAGCACCGACCCGATGTTGATGCCCGCGCGGCAGAAGAAAAAGTTGTCGCGCACCTTGCCCTCGTAATCGCCCAGAAAGCCCTCGCAGCCGTAGCTTGCGTGAATAAGCCCCTCCCTGCGCGTGTCGCTGATGAAGTCAAACAGCTGGCGAAGCTGCGTGGGCGGCAGCTGTAGCTCCTTGTCCTGCGCCGCCCGCCCAATGGGGAAAATGGTGAAGATGCGCCACTGCCTGACACCCATGTCGATGAGCAACTTTTTCACGGCGGGCAGCTCGTGAAACGTGCGGGCGCTGACGCAGGTAACCACGTCAAACGCAAGCTCGTGCTGGGGTTGCGACAGCAGAGCAATGGCGTTGCAGGCGCTGCGAAAGCTCTGAGGGTTGCCGCGCATCGCATTGTGGGTGGGTTCCAAGCCGTCCAAGCTGACGGTGGCAGCCCGCAAGCCCGCGCCAAGCAAGCGGCGGGCGCGGTCGGGCGTGAGGGCAAGCCCGTTGGTGACCATTCCCCAGGGAAATTCGCGGCGGTAGAGCTCGTGCCCGCACTGCTCGAGATCGTTGCGCAGCAAGGGTTCGCCGCCGGTGATGACAATCATTGTGCGGTGCGGGTTCACGTGCGGACGGATATTGTCCACCACGCGCAGAAAATCGGCGAGCGGCATATCCTTTTGCCGCGCGTCGCGCCGGCAGTCGCTGCCGCAGTGCCGGCACGCGAGATTGCAGCGCAGCGTGCACTCCCACATCAGGTAGCGCAGCGGATGCGTCGCCGTCTCAACCTTGCGAAACCGCCGGTACAGCTCCAAACCCAAACGTTTGCGGAGGGATAACATATCGTTGAAATTATTGCTGAGGCTCCAATTCCACCGTGCCCAAATCCCACGTCGCTTCGCCTGCGTACCAATTGCCGCTGCCGTTTTGCAGCTGCGAACGTGAAATGGTAGCGGTGTCCTGCCTCGCGGCGAAGAACCCGCCGTTGTCGATGCTGTCCGTATCTTCAAAGGTAACGCGGAATTTCGCATCATTGTTGGGGAAACCGTCTATCTGCATATCAAACGCTCCGGCGGTGTCGGTGCGGGATTCTGTGCGGCTGTAGGAGTTGTAAACGGTAGTGTCCTTATGGTCGGTAGCCGTGAGGTAGGTCGTTCCCTGCTCGGCGAAAACGCTAATTCCCGCAATGGGCTGACGGGTAGCGCGTGCCACCACTTTGCCCTTTATTTTGTAGATCGCTGACGGCGTGCCGTATTCAGTACCGTATTCAGCCGACGGCGTACCGTATTCATCTTTTCCGTCAGTGTCGCACGCTGCAAACCCCAGCATGACTAACAATGCGGATAAAAGCTTGGTGTAAACGAAAGATAGCTTTGCTTTCATAGCTCATAAAAATTTCTACAAAGATACAAAAAATAATGGCTCAATTAAAAAAAACATAAAATTTTTTTGCCCGCCTGCGGCAATTCGGGAAATTCGTGTACCTTTGCGGCAAAACTAAGGCTTATGGATACTTTTGCGCAACTTTTAATAGCCATGCTGGCGTCGGGGCTGATGCTGGGGGGCGCGACCTACTTGGTGCTGCGCAAGCTGCTGGATGCCGAGCGCTACCGCCGCAACGTGGAGCTGCTCAGCGCAACGAAGGACATCACCCTGCCGCTGCGCCTACAGGCGCACGAGCGCCTGCTGCTGATGCTGGAGCGCATCTCGCCGGAGGCGCTGGTGCTGCGCCTGCGCCGCCCCAACACCACCAACGCTGCGCTGCACGGCGAGCTGGTGGCGGCGGTGCGCTCGGAGTTCGAGCACAACCTCTCGCAGCAGATGTACACCTCCGGCGGCCTGTGGAGCGCCATCTGCGTGGCCAAAAACGGCCTTATTTCGGCCATCAACAGCTGCGCCACGGACACCGAGCCGGGCAACAGCTCAATGCAGCTGGCGCAAAGGCTGCTGGAGTGGCACGTGAACAACGAGCTGCCCACCGCCGCCGCCATCCGGCAGCTGAAGGAGGAGGTGGCGCGGCTGTTTTAAGGGAATAGGCGGGTGAACCCTCTATCGGTATCTTTTTCGGTATTTTTGCTTATAATTTTTGAAACAAATTGGTTGAGAAACAATTTCTATACCGTTATTGTTCAAAATTTGTTTTATTAGTTCTTCTGTACAATCAAATTGGATGGCCAAATCAGAAACTGAAACTCCTCCTTTAAGATAACGTTCTTGAACGCTTTTTTTTTCAGGCTCTGCCAACCGTTTTGATTGTTCTTGTATTTTATTTTGTGGGATATTAATAGATGTAAGGGCATGATAATCATTTAAGGTTTTGATAATATCGCTTAAAACAGAAGGGTTAATTTTTATTTCTTGTTTATGTTCAAATTGTTCACCGTGAATTTTTTGTATAATGCGTACATATTGGTTCCTACCATTATACTCTACAAGGTCAATGAGAAAGGTGCTTTTCTCATATTCAAGCAATTTTGTTTTAAGAATGACTCCCATTTTATTTTTTTTGCAAAGTTTCTATATATTTTTGCAATTTTCGCTAAAAACCGCCTGTAGCACGAAGTACCACAGCGTGGAGGTGAAGAACCCCACCACGATGCCCAGCCCCACCACCAGCGAGCAGTAGCGCGGGCTGAGGTTGCTTTGGCTCACCAGCAGGCTCGCGGTGATGTGCGACGACATGCCGGCCTCGAACACGCTTATTTTGGCCAGCGTGCCGCCCGACTGCATCAGCAGCGCCAGCGCCAGCACGAGGCAGGGCGCCAGCAGCAGCTTGTAGAAGATGCCCACCGTGAGCAGCCGCCACTCCCGCTTTATCTCCCCCAGCCGCAGCTGTAGCCCAATGGAGAACAGCGCCATGGGCGACATCGTGGCGATGAGCTTCTCCAGCAAGGGCGTGGCCGCAGATATGTCCGCAAAGCGCGGCAGTGTCAGGGCTACCATGCAGGCGATGAAGGGCGGAAAGCGCAGTATTTTTTTGAAGATGAAGAGAAAGTTGGCGGTGCCGCTGCTGCTCTTGGCCGACGAGGCGCGCAGCACCGTGGCCACGCCGATGGTGGCAAAGATGATGAACGTTACCTGGTCGAACACCACGGCGTGGCTGATGGCGGCCTCGCCGTAGAAGGCCGAAATCATGGGGAAGCCCAGAAAGGCCGTGTTGCCCAGCCCGCAGATGACGAACAGCGCCGTGCGCGAGGCCGGCAGCAGGCGCCGCCGGTAGTCGTAGGCGCTGACAAACACCCACGCGCCGCCCCACACCAGCAGGGGGCCAAGCGCGGGCAGCAGCAGCGCCGTGCTCCACTGTATGGCGGGCACAAACCGCAGCGCCAGCGCCGGCAGCGCCACGTACAGCACCCATGCGTTAACACTCTTGTACGCATCGGCAGGCAAAAGCTTCAGGCGCGAAAGCAGCACCCCCACGCCGACGCAAAAAACGATGAGGATAAAGTTAAGCATTTCACCCTTCGGTTTTATTCGGGTGCTCCAGCCCGTAGCCCTTCCGCTTGTCCTCGCGCTTGAGCAGCAGGGCTACGCCGACGGAGAGGACGGCAAAGCCCGTAAAAATCAGCATCGGCAGCGTGTAGTTGTAGGTGGCCACGCCCTGCGGCGAAACGGTTTTGCACCACCTGTCGAGCACCACGCCCACCAGCAGCGGCACGAGCATCAGCCCGATGTTCTGCACCCAAAAAATGAGCGCGTAGGCGGTGCCCAGCTGCTTTTCGGGGATGATTTTGGGCACCGACGGCCACATGGCCGACGGCACCAGCGAAAAGGCAACACCCAGCGCCACCATGAGGCTTACGGCGAACACCCAGCTGCTGATGGCGGGCAGCGAAAACAGCGCGTGGATGACCACCAGCATGAGCGCACCGGTAATCATGATGGTGGCGCCCCGACCCTTTTTGTCGTAGATGCCGCCAAAAAGCGGGGTGAGCAGGATGGTGCCGAAGGGCAGCAGCCCCGCGATGGCGCCGGCCCACTCCTCGTCCACGCCAAACTTGTTGGTCATCAGGTCGGCGGCGTACTTCAGGAACGGGAAAACGCAGGAGTAGAACAGCACGCAGAGGAAGGCGATGAGCCAAAAGCCGTGGTTGGTCAGCACCAGCTTCACGTCGGAGAGCTTAAACTCATCCTCGGCGGCAGCGGCGGTGGCCGCCAGCCCGCTTTCCCTGTCCAGCTTCTTGTCCAGCAGCCGGTAGATGAGGAAGCACAGCAGCCCCACGACGAGCAGCGCCAGCCCGAACAGCACGGAGCAGGAAACGCCGCCGAAGTACTTGGCAAGCGGGTTGGCAAACATCAGCGCAAAGGCCGTTCCGATGCGCGCCACCGCCACCTGCAAGCCCATTGCCAGCGCCATTTCGCGCCCCTTGAACCACTTCACGATGGTTTTGGTGATGGTGATGCCGGCCACCTCTGCCCCCACG
>JAITOI010000103.1 GCA_031289995.1 Prevotellaceae bacterium
ACGTGCGCTGGGTGGTGCACGTCGAAATGCCCGACTCGCTCGAGGCCTACTACCAGGAGGCTGGACGCGCGGGGCGCGACGAGCTGAAGGCCTACGCCGTGCTGCTCTACAGCAACGCCGACAAGCTGAGCATGAGCAGGCGCTACGCCGTAGCCTTTCCGCCCATCGACGAAATTAAGCGCGTCTACCAGGCCGTGTGCACCTACCTGCAAGTCCCGCTGGGCGCGGGGCGCGACACGGTGCACGACTTCGACCTGCGCGACTTCTGCACCCGCTACAGGATGCTCTCGCTACGCGCCTACAGCGCCCTGCAATTCCTGCAGCGCGACGGATACCTCGAGCTCACCGACGAAATCAACAACCCCTCGCGCCTCATGTTTACGGTCGACCGCGACCAGCTCTACAAGGTGCAGCTGGCTCAGCCCACGCTCGACCTTGTCATCAAGGCTTTGCTGCGCGCCTACACTGGCCTATTTTCGCAGTTTGCCAACATCGACGAGGGCTTCCTCGCACGACCGCTAGGCCTCACCCACAGCGACATTTACGACGCGCTGCGACGCCTCACCCAGCTTGGCGTAGCGGCCTACGTGCCCCGCAAAAAAACGCCGCTACTCATCCTCACCGAAGAGCGCCTCGACGACAAAAGCCTCCGCATCACCAAGGAAAATTACGCCGACCGACGCGCCCGATACGTGCAGCGCACCGAGGCCATGCTCGCCTACGCCACCGACGACAACACCTGCCGAAGCCGCCAGCTGTTGGCCTACTTTGGCCAAACCAACGTGGACGATTGCGGGCAGTGCGACGTGTGCCTTGCCCGACACGAGATCGACATGCCGCGACACGAATTTCACCGCCTCCGCAAGCACATTGCCTCGCAGCTTACCACCCACCCGCAGCCCGCAGCCAGCCTCGTTGCAAGCCTCTCCGAGCAGGATGCCAGTAAGCTGCTCGGCGTGCTGCGATGGATGATGGATGGAGGTGAGGTGAGAGAGCTGGACGGGCTGTTGAGAATAAAAAATGATGATGGGCCATCTAATATCTGATTTTTTTTCTACCTTTGCCGCCCTAAACCATTACGCAGATTGGCATTCACAACGTATAACAGCAGCACTATGAACCAGCATGAGCTCCGCTCATGCGAGCTTCATACGGCAGCAAAAAAAATAGTTTTCGCATGAAAAAGTCCCTTCTATTTTTAGCGCTATCCCTTGCGCTGCAAGGCGTGGCCTACGGTAGCGAGAGGCAGCAGGTTGACCTCACCGCAGGCTGGAAGTTTAAGCTCTCCAACGCGGACGCTTCGCCCACAGCCTTTAGCGATGAGGCCTGGCCAACGGTCAACGTGCCGCACACCTGGAACGCCGCTGACGGTGCCGACGGCGGCAACAACTACTACAAAGGAATTGGCTGGTATCGCAAGCTGGTGCCGTGGCAAAACAGCTACGTCGGAAAGCGGCTCTACCTCGAATTTTTGGGCGTGAGCAAGGTGGCCGAAGTGTTTGTCAACGGCACGTCGGTAGGCGTGCACAAGGGCGGCTACACGGCGTTTCGATTCGACATCACCGACTACATCACGTTTGGCAACGCCTTCACCATAGCCGTTAAGGTAGACAACATCACGGGCACAAAAGTCATTCCGGTGTCGGGCGATTTCACGGTCTACGGCGGCATCTACCGCCGCGTGTCGCTGGTGGTGGCCAACCCCGTGCACGTTGACCTGCTGGACTACGGCGCACCGGGGCTGTACCTCTCCACGCGCAACGTGTCGGCCACGAGCGCCACGCTCGAAGTACGGGCAACCGTTGTGAACCGCTCATCATCGTCGCGCACCGTCAACATTAAGGCGGAGCTGAAGTACCCCAGCAAGTTTGACGAGCTTCAAGAGCTGGCAAAGCCGCAGTTCAACGTCAGCACAATGCGTCCAGGAGGCGCGCCGTTACAGGCGCTGCGCGAGATGGCGGTGCTCATTCCGGCGGGTGGCTCGTACACGTTTCGCAAGGAGGTTGCGGTGAGCTACCCCAAGCTCTGGAAGGGGCGCACGCAGCCGTTCCGCTACAAGGTTGACCTGAGCGTGGTGGACGGCGATAAGGAGGTTGACGCGCTGTCGGACCACATCGGCTTTCGCAGCGTTGCGGCCAACAAGGACGAAGGCTTTCTGCTCAACGGCCAGCGCTACCCGCTGCGCGGCGTGAGCCGACACCAAGACCGCGAGGGCAAGGGAAGCGCCCTAAGTTTGGCCGACCACAACGAAGATTTTGCACTGATGTACAACATGGGCGTGAACGCCGTTCGGCTGGCGCACTACCCGCACGATCCCTACTTCTACGAGCTCTGCGACCGCTACGGAATTGCGGTGTGGGCCGAAATTCCGATGGTCGACATGTGGGGCGATGAGGACGTGGACAAGCAGCAGCTCACGGAGCTTATCCGGCAGCAGTACAACCGCGCAGCCGTTGTGGTGTGGGGCTTGCAGAACGAGGTGAGCACCTCGCAGCACAACGCGAAGATGAGCGCCTACATCCCGATGCTCAACAATCTTGCGCACGGCGAAGACCCCTCGCGCCTTACCACGCAAGCGCAGGCAGGCACAGAGCGCTACGGCTGGACAACGGATTTGTACGCCAAAAATCAGTATCCGGGCTGGTACCAAAACGGCCTCTTGGGGCAATACATCGACGACGTGATAAGCCGCTCAAACGGCGCCATTGTTGGGCTGTCGGAGTTCGGTGCGGGTGGCAACATTGAGCAGCACGAGGAGTATAACGGCACGCCCGATAGGAGCGTCGCCACCACCTCGCAGTGGCATCCCGAAGAGTACCAAAATAGCGTGCACGAGCAGTCGGTGAAGGACATCGCTGCGCGGCCACACCTTTGGTGCGCCTTCGTTTGGAACATGTTCGACTTTGGCAGCGACTCGCGCAAGGAAGGCGCACAGCCCGGCATCAACGACAAGGGTTTGGTCACTTTCGACCGAAAAATAAAGAAGGACAGCTACTACCTCTACCAGGCCAGCTGGAGCGCAGAGCCTATGGTACACGTGGCCAGCAGCCGCTTCAACCCGCGCTACGACGACACCATCAACGTAACCGTGTACTCGAATTGCAGCGAGGTGGAGCTGTACAT
>JAITOI010000127.1 GCA_031289995.1 Prevotellaceae bacterium
GGGTTACGATGCGCAGCGAGATGAGCGGATTGCGGCTGGGCAGCTTGCCGCTATGCGGTATGCGGATGGGTGATGGCATTGGTGATCAGCGTGTACGTGCATACCTTATTCGCCTCCACATCACAAACCCGACACCGCCTGCGCCCAGCAGCAGCAGCGTCGCCAGGGTGTTGAGCACGAGCCACTGCCTGCGCTCGTTCACCACGCGCGAGCGGTCGAGCAAGCGCATCGTAACCACCTTGCTGCGAAGCGACATCAGGCCTTTGTCGTCGAGCAGGTAGCTCACCACGTTTTGCACAAATTCCTTGTTGCCGTACAGCGGCTGCAGCGTGTACTGGTCGTAGCCCAGCGGCAGGATGTCGCCGTTGGCGCGTACCGCGTTGCGGATAACATCGCCGTCGGCCACCACCACCTGCGCCGTGGGCTTGCTTTTGGCAGCGAAGCTGAACGGCTGCCCGTGGTTGAACGACGACAGCACGCGGTGCTGAAAGATGGACGTAAATTCGCCGCGCAGCAGCACCGCCACCGGCAATTGCGCGTGGCTAAAAAGGCGCGTATCCACGTCCTCCATGACCTGCTCCAAGCTCACGTAGAACGGCGCTTTTTTGACCAACGAATGCGCCGATGTGGACAGCAAAATTTCCTTGCTCACACCCGCCACAGCGAGCGTATCAATGGTGCACGGGAACTCAGTTTTCACCACGTTCAGGTTGCGCGAAATGGGGTTGCTTGCAGCTGGCCACAGCAGCGGGTAGTACGTCCAGGGCATGGGCGAAAACTTAGCAGGCATGCCGGCTGGCGACATGTTGACCGGGATGAGCGCACACTGCAAATCCTGCACCACGTCGGCATTGATGCGCACGCCGTAGCGGAACAGCATGTCGTGCAAATTGTGCTCGTTGGGGATGCCAAACGTGAGGTGGCCGTTGGCGAGGCTATCCTCGTGCACCGCCACCGATTCCACCAGCCACAACATCTTGCCGCCACGCATGACGAACTGGTCAACCACCAGCTTATCGGCCTCGCTCCAGGCCTTGGTGGACTTGGCAACAACGGCCAGCGCAGAGCTGTCGAGCGCGTGCACGTCGCCGTGAAGCGTGATGCGCTGCACGTCGTAGTAGGCCGACAAGTCTTCCATGACATCGGCCACCTGCATTGCGCTCAGCTCGCCATGCCCTTCCACAAACGCAATGCTGACGCGCTCCTTGCGACCCAAGGCCTCCACCGCCGAGGCCAGAGCGTACTCCATGTTTTGAATGGCGTTGTTGACGTTCTCCTCGGTCGAGATTTGGCGGTTGAGCTGCAAAAAGTTCACCGCCTGCCAGCGCCCGCCAACGTTGACTTCGGCACACGGAAACAGGTCGAGCTGAGTAACGCCGCCCTCAGCATTTTTTTCCTGCACCGTAAACGGCATCAGGCCTCGGTTCATCAGCTCGCGGTAGAATTGCTCCTTGTTTTTGGCCTCTGCCGGATTGACGAAATCGTAGCGCAGCAGGCCGTCCGAAATCGCCCGCATGTCGCTCAGCATATCCCCTACCGCACGCTGCAAAGGCCGCATCCCCACAGGCATTTCACCGTCGAGGTAAACCTTGATGTAGGTAGCTTCCTGCAACCCGCGCAGCAAATTTTTGGTGGCCTCCGACAGCGTGTACCGCTTATCGGCAGTGAGGTCAACGCGCAGCGAAAGCAGGTTGGCCAGCACGCACACCAGCATCACCGCCACCACAAACGTGGCAAACCGAATAGTATCGCGGAATTTCATTTGTCAAATCTTCAAATCTTCAAATTTTCAAATCCTCAAATCTTCAAATCCGCCAACGCAATCGCAGTCGCTGCCTCCAGAACCACCGGCACGCGCAGGGCGATGCACGCATCGTGCCGTCCTTTGATGCTGAGCTCGCGCACGCCGTTGTGCTCAAAATCGTAGGTGTGCTGCGGCTTCGCGATGCTTGCGGTGGGCTTCACCGCCACGCGAAACACCAGCTCGTTGCCGTTGGTGATGCCGCCGTTCACGCCGCCTGCGTGGTTGGTTTGGGTTGCGCCATGGCCGTCCACAATCGCGTCGTTATGCTCGCTGCCCCTTTGCCGCGCTGCCGCAAAACCGCTGCCAAACTCCACGCCCCGCACGCCCGGAATGGCAAATGCGATGTGGCTGATGAGCGATTCCACGGAGTCGAAAAATGGCTCGCCCCACCCTACCGGCAGCTTGCTCACGCGGCACTCCACAAGGCCTCCAAGCGAATCGCCATCGGCCATTGCCGCATCGAGCAAAGCCTCGTGCTCGCCAAATTTTGCGCCACCAATCTCCAAAATTTTTGCACAAACGCTCAGGCCGTCCAGCATTTTTTTTGCCACCACGCCCGCCGCCACAAGCCCCAACGTGAGGCGTCCTGAAAAATGTCCGCCGCCGCGGTAGTCCGAAAAACCGCAGTACTTACGAGCTGCCACAAAATCGGCATGGCCAGGACGAGGTTGGGCAAGCATGGCCGCATAGTCGCCAGAGCGCGTGTTTTCGTTGCGGAAAATAATGGTGATGGGTGCGCCTGTGGTGCGGCCATCAAACACGCCCGACAGCAGCTCGGGCACGTCAGCTTCCACGCGCGGCGTAGTGCCGCGTGCACCGCTCTTACGTCGCTGCAAATCGGCAACAAAGTCGGCAGGCTGCAGGGCAATGCCGGCGGGCGCTCCATCGATGCACACGCCTACCGCTGCGCCGTGCGATTCACCGAAAATGTGAAGGCGAAATTTTTGGCCAAAGGTGTTCATTCCATGTCAGATTTCAGATTTCAAAAATAGCTCGATTTTCACGCGAAGCCGAACAAAAAAAGCCCAAGCAAAGCTTAGGCTTTTTTCCATTTAATCACAAGGGTTAGATGCCACAAATCCACGCTTCGCCGGAGCCACTGTACCCGCCACCACCCTCGTCTTCCTCGTATTCTTCCTCGTCGGATTCTTCCTCGTCGCTCTCTTCCTCTTCGTCTCCACCGCCGCCTTCGCCAAGCTGGCTCTTGATGCCGCTAAGCCGACGTGCTGCTGCGCTAAACGAGCCGAAAGTACCGCCCACGCAAACCAGATTCCACCTGCCATTGCGCACTATCTGCGCATC
>JAITOI010000200.1 GCA_031289995.1 Prevotellaceae bacterium
CAACCCATTGCAAAACCTTATCGCTCTAAGCAACCTTAGTAGCCAGCAATGCGTGCGCGGTCTTGCGCACGGAGCACAGGCCTTATTCGGGGAACAACTTACACCCGTGCGCACGGCAGGACGATTGGGCGATGGGAATAGCACCTCAAAAAAAAGATTTAGCCCACCTGCGGAGCAATTTCAAATTTCAAATGCGACTGCGCCCTACTGAAACGTCCTTTTCAAATACCCCACATTCGCGCCATAGTTGCGGCGCACGTTGTGCACGTCGGCGGTGTCGCGCGAGCGCTCAACGACAAGCCAGCCGCTCCAGCCCATCGCGTCGAGCGTTGCCTTCACCGCCTGCATGTCGAGGCGCGGGTCGTTCTCAATCCAGTAGCCGTCGGTGTTGGAGGCGTGGATTTGCATGATGCGGTCTTTGCCCAGCGTTTTGAGCTCGCCGATGATGTTGCCGTTGCGCTTGAGGATGCTCGAAAAGTTGACGTAGCTGCGCAGCGCGGGCGAGCCTATTTCGTCTATCAGCTTGGCTTCGCCCTTGGCGTCGAGCGTGGTCTCAATGCCAAATACTACGCCCGCGGCGGCGGCTTTTTGCGCCACCACTTTCAGGCGGTCGCGCACCACGGGATAGAGCTCCGGATTTTTGGCGATGTCGCTCTGGTTACCCATCGGCAAAAAGGCTCGCGTGATGCCCATCGACACCATCGTGGCTATGGCCTCGTCAATCAGGTTTTCGTAGCCCTCGCGCGTGGCGAACGACTGGCCGTAGAAGGCCGACAGCGCAAGCGAGCTGAGCTCAACGCCCAGCCTGTTGCACTCGGCGATGAACATGTCGCGATGGCTTTTTTCGGTCAGCTTGTTGTCGAACGTTTCGCGCTTGCCGAGGCTGCCCAGGTCAAGCTCCAGGCCGTCGGCGTCGAGGCTTGCGGCGAGCTCGATGGCGCCAATTTTTTGCCGCTTGAGCATCATCCAGTCGCAGGCCGAAACCTTGTACCGCTTGCTGTTTGCCACCTGCACGTGGTCGGTTTCGCTCTCCGAGGGCCACTCGCCCTGCTCAATTTGCGACAGCACGAGCCGCCGCGGGTCGAGCTGCACGTGCTTGATGCGCTGCCGCCGCCAGGTGTAAACGATGTGCACCATGCTGTCGGGCGTTTGGATAACGGAGGGGTAGGAGTACTGCCCGATGGGCGAATTTTCGAGCACCAGCGCGGCGTGCCAGAGCTTGCCGTTGTCCGACACCGCCACGTTGAGCGGCGAGCGTGCGCCTTTGCCGTTGCGCGCGCCGCTGTCGGGAAGCACGTGGTTGTACACCAGCAGCTGCCTGCCGTCGAGCAGCGACACGCCGTCGATGCCGGAGTTGTTGTTGGGCAGCATGGTGGGCTGCATCGCGCTCCACGACTTGCCTGCGTCGCGCGACCAGGCCTCCACAACGGCGCTATTTTTGCTGCGGCAAAGCGCCTGCAATCGGCCATCGGAGTAGCTGAGGATGGTGGGCTGAATGGCGCCCACATCCTTGCCGTCGTTGATGTGCGCGGTTTTTGTCCAGCTCTTGCCCCCGTCTTTGCTCCGCTCAAAGTACACGCGCCAACCCTCGCTCCCCTCAGTGCTGGCGCCGGATAGCAGCGTTCCGTCGGGCAGCATCACGGGCTTGTTTTTGATGGCACCGAGGATGCCGTTGGGCAAATCTTCGGGTGCCGACCAAGTGCTGCCGCCATCGCGCGAGCGGATGACCTTGCCCACCCAACCCGCAACGTTAGGCCCCACCTTGTAGTAGAGCTGCAGCTCGCCGCCCGCCGGAGCTTGGTACAGCACGGGGTTCCAGCAGGCGTAGCGCAGCGTGTCGTTCACCACGCCGTTGGCCACGTTGCGCGGCGTTGTCCAGCTGCCGTTGATGCGCAGGCTTGTCCAGATGCACACGTCGGGGTTGCGCTCCTTGGTGCCGCCAAACCATGCTGCTATTAGGTTTCCGTCTCGGTTGAGGGCAATGGTGGCGGCGTGGCTTTCGGGAAAGGGTAGGCTGTCGAAAATAAATTCGTCCACCAGCACGCCCTTCTTCCAGCGGCTCTGCGCCTCGCCGTAGGGACATTCGATGGTGTACACACCCGAGCCTAACTCAAGGTTGATGCGCTTGTTTTCGATGCGCACGTACTTCGCGCCCTCGAGCTGCATCACCGGCTTGCCGTTGCCGGTAATGGCTTCGAGTGTTGCCGACGGCACCAAAATGTTGGCGCGCGAGTTGGCGGGGATGGTAATTTTCCACGTAAATATTCCGTTGATGAGCTTCCACTCGCTCGCCGCGAGGCCGTATGGCGTGCGGTGCGAAGCCTTTACCCAGCTTAGGTTTTCGGTGGGCTTGGGGTGCATCCAGAGGAAGCGAAAACCGGCGTAGGTGTCGTGCGCCCTGATGCCGGCAAGGTCTTCGTAGAGCCAGGTGATGAGGTCGCCGAGCAGCATCACGTGGTTGTGCGAGTTCATCGCGGGGTTGGCGGTGTTGCCGTTCCAGAGCTCCCAGATGGTGGTGGCGCCGTTGTCGAGCATGTAGCCCCAGCTGGGGTAGTCGCGCTGCGTGGCAATGGTGTAGGCCACATCCGTGCGTCCACGTCGGCTCAGCTCGCGCATGAGCCACTGCGTGCCCACCACGCCGGTGCTGATGTGCCCCTTGTTGTCGTCCATAATTTTGCGCAGGATGTTGGCAAAAACCTTGTCGGCCTGCCCCCGCTCAACGATGCCAAAGGCAAGCGGCAGCAGGTTTGCGGTAACGGTGTTGTTGTCGTAGCACGATTTTTGGGCGTCGTAAAATTTCTTGTTGAAGGCCGTCTTGATGCTTTGCGCCAGCTCCGCAAACTCCGCTACATCGCCCTGCTGCTGGGCGATGCGGGCGAAGTCTTGCATCAGCGTCAGCAGCTTGTAGTAGTAGGCTGTGGCGATGAGCTCGCCGTTGGTTTTGCGGAGCGAATCTTTGGAGTGGATGAGCTCCTGCGATTCGGGGGGCACGCACCAGTCGCCGTACTTGTCCTTGGTTACGATGAAGTCGGCGGTCATGTAGCTGCTGCGCATGTGGGCCAACCAGGCCTTCATCGAGGCGTAGTGCCGGACAATGGGCTGCGCGTTGCCGTGCTGCTTGTGCAGCATATCCGCGGCGAGGAGGTAGGTACCGGGCCAGGTCATGTTGTCGCTGTAGTAGTTCCAAAACGCGGGCGCGACGTCGGGGATGCAGCCGTCTTCGCGCTGCGACTCCTCGATGTCGGTGAGCCATTTGGCGTACAACATTTGGTTGCCGAAGAGGAAGCTTTCGCCCAGCGAGCCGGTGGCGCGGTCGCCCAGCCAGGGCTGGCGCTCGTTGCGCTGCGGGCAGTCGACGGGCATGCCTTTGTAGTTGCTCAGGATGCCCCAAAAGGCGTTTTCGTGCAAGCCATTGAGCAGGGTGTTGGAGCTGCTGAAGGAGCCGACAACGTCCATTTCGTCGCACACCAGCTGCCCCTCAAAGTCAGACGTGGCGGGCGCTGTACGCCATCCGGTGAGCTGCACGTAGCGGAAGCCGTGGTACACAAACGCGGGCTGCCAGCGCTCCACCAGCTCGCCGCGGGCAATGTAGGTGTCGGTGCTGCGGGCGTCGCGCAGGTTGCGGGTGTAGAGCGAGCCGTCGGCGTTGAGCACCTCGCCGAAGCTCAGGCGCAGCGTGTCGCCCCTGCGACTGTTGCGCACCGCCATGCTAATCCAGCCTGCCAGATTTTGCCCCAAGTCGAGGATGAAAGTGTCGCTGCCCTGCTCGCGAATGGACAGCGGCGGCATCACGTTCATCACCCTCATGTTGGGCGTGGACTGCGCCACCAGCTTGCCCTGCGGCGCTTTCACCAGCTCGGCCTTCAGCCAATTTTTTGCCTTAAATCCGGCCTTGTTCCAGCCCGGCATTTCCTTGGTGGCGTCGTAGGTTTCGCCGTCATACTCGTTGTTGGAGCGGATGGGGCCGTCGGCGGTGATGCTCCACGAGGCGTCGCTCAGCACCGCTTGCTTGCTGCCGTCGGCGTAGGTCAGCTCCAGCTGCAGCAGCAGCTTGGGGTAGCCAAACGTGTTCCACTTGTGCGGCTTGTAGGCCTGCCGCATGGCGTAGAAGCGGCCGTTGCCGAGCGCCACGCCAAGCGCGTTGGTGCCGCTCTGCAAGGCCGATGTTACGTCAAAGGTGTTGTAGGTTACCGACCGTCGGTAGTCGGTGGGAACCGGCGCCAGCACATGGTTTCCGATGCGCTCACCGTTCAGGTATAGCTCGTACAATCCCATGCCGGCGAGGTAAATTTTTGCCGACTTCAGCGCCTTTTTTTGCAGCGTAAATTCCTTGCGCAGGTATCGCGCCGAGAGGCGTGCCCACTGGGTTTCGCTGTCCCAGGCAAACGAGCGGTCGAGGCCAATCCACTGCGCCTGCCAGCCGTCGGCAGCGGCTTCGGAGTATATTCCGGTGCTGAAATGCGCGACCTCGCTCCACGCGCTCTCGCCTTTGTTGGTGCGGGTTTTCAGCTTCCACCAGAAGTCGGATTTGCTCGCCAGCGGTGCTCCGCCGTAGCCCACCAGCACCGACTGTGAGCTGAGCTGCTCGCCCGAATCCCACACGTCGCCGCTGTCGGCCGCCAGCTTTTCGGGCGATGAGGCCAGCAAAATCCGGTACGCAAGCTGCGCCACATTCTGCTCACTGCTCGTAATTTCCCACGACAATCGCGGCGCAGCAAGACCAATACCTTCGGGGTTGTGCAGCATTTCGCACCGCAAATTCTGCACCGCTATTTCGGCTTTCAGCCCCGCTGAAGCCAAGCCCAGCAAGGCAAGTGAGAGGAGGACGTTTTTCATTCTTCAGGCTGTATTGTGTCTACATTTTTCTTGCTCTTGCCAAACTTATTTTTTATCCATCCGGGCGCCACCATCACGCCCACAATCAGGTAGAGGTAGTACGTGATGAAGCGCCACAGCAGCGCAATCACCACCGTGAGGCCTGCCACCGGTATCAGGTCGCCCAAAAATGTTTTGAACACGAACTCCGCAAAGCCGCTGCCTCCGGGCGTTGGGCTAACGAGCATCATAATCCACATCACGAGCTGCCGCGCAAACACCAGCAGGTGGTCGGGCGACAGCGCAAAGGCGAGCATCAGCGCGTTGACCACCCAGTAGCGCGACGTCCACGACACAAACGTGGCCGCCAGCGAGCGCAGCCAGAAGCCCGCCGAGCGGTGCCGCAGCGCCGATGCGCTCGCCACCACATCGTCGCCAACCTTTGCTGCGCCTTGCTTCCAGCGGCGCAAAATTGGAAGGCTAAACAGCTTCACGAGCAGCCACCGCAGGCTATGCGGGCGCACAAACAGGCCGTACATCAGCAGCAGCACCCAGCTCAGCTTGATGCCGTAGCCCGCCAGCGTTGCCCACAGCAGCGCCTCGCCCGCGGGAGTGCTACCCGCAAACAGCAGGGCCGGCGACACCACCAGCGCCAGCAGCGGGAACATCAGCACGAAGTAAATTTCGTCGAGCAGCGACGTGGCCATCACAATGGCCGTGCTGCGCCCCAGGCTAATGCCCTCCTTGTTGACGTACAAAATCGCCACGCTGGTGCCGCCCACCGCCGAGGGCGTGATGGCCGACGTGAACTCCCACAGCACCACCACCCGCAGCGCCTGCCGCCACGACAGCTCGCCCTCGCTCAGCAGCCGCAGCCGCAGCATGTAGCCCATGTCGCGCCCCGCCATAAACATCACCGCCAGCGCGAGGAAGCCCCAAAAACGCCCCGACAGCGAAACGCCACTCAGCGCAGCGCCAGCCTCGCTCAGCTCGCCCCAAAACATGAACACCACCACCCCCAGCCCAATGACGACGGGGATGACAACCTTGTACGATTGAAAATTGGAGAGCAGCGATGAGGGCTTTTGCGACATGAGCTTGTTTGGTTAATGTGGGCGGCAAAGGTAGGAAAAATTTGAGGATTTGAGGATTTGAGGATTTGAGGATTGCGCTGCGCGGGCCGCAGGATGCCGAGGGCAACCGCACCAAAAATTGGTAGCGTCCTGCCGTGCGCACGGGTGTAGGTTGTGCCCCGAATGTGGCCTGTGCTCCGTGCGCAAGACCACACACGCATCGTTGGCTACTAAGGTTGCCTGACAAACTCAGGTTTTGCAATGGGTTGGGCAGCGGCACGGAACCTCATTTCAACCTAATTTTCTTCAACAAAACAATGCTTCGACTATGCTCTGCAACCACCTCAGTAGCCATGATAGCGTATGATTTCCCTAACCTCATTACCTCATTTACATTCTCAATAAGGGTATTGTCGCATATCGCATATCGCATAATCGCACATCGATTTTGAAGTTGTTTTGTTGAAGAAAAATTAGGTAAAAATGAGGTTCCGTGCCGCTGTCCAACCCATTGCAAAACCTT
>JAITOI010000242.1 GCA_031289995.1 Prevotellaceae bacterium
GCCTACAAGCTGCGACCGGCGGGCACGCACGAGCGACCGAAGCTCGAAAACCAAGCGTGGACGGAGCCTATGCCCGGTGGCCTGAGCCTGAAGTATGCCCACCACATCCGATTTTTTCGCTGCACGTTTGAGCACTTTGCAGCTACCGGACTTGAGCTTGTAGAGGGCACGCACCACAATACCATCGAGGGCTGCACGTTTCGCGACATGGGCGGAAGCGGCCTGCAAATCGGCTCGTTTGGCGAGCTTGCCTACGAAGACCACCTCGCCTTTGACCCCGCCGACGAGCGCGTGCTGTGCCGCCACGAGCGCATTGTCAACAACCTGATTGACGACTGCACCAACGAGGACTGGGGCACGGTGGGCATTGCCGCAGGCTTTGTGCGCGACATCACCATCGAGCACAACGAGGTGCGCAACGTGTCGTACACCGGCATCAGCCTTGGATGGGGATGGAACAGAGCGGTGAACGCAATGCGCAACAACCGCATCCACGCCAACCACGTGCACCACTACGCCCGCTACATGTACGACGTGGCAGCCATCTACACGCTGTCGGCTCAGCCCAACACCAGCATCACCGAGAACTACGTGCACGACATTTTTTCGCCCGCCTACGTGCACGACCGCAAGCACTGGTTCTACCTCTACACCGACGAAGGCTCGGCCTACATTACGGTGCGGGACAACTGGTGCCCATCGGAAAAATTTTTACGGAACGCCAACGGCCCCGGCAACACTTGGGAAAACAACGGCCCGCAGGTGTCGGACGACATCGTGAAGCGTGCCGGATTGGAAGAAAATTTTAGGGATTTGCTAAACTAAACAGCCATGCAGAAAAAATACAGAGGCGTTGTAGTGCCAATGGTTACGCCATTCACAGCCTCGGGCAAGGTGGATGTGGAGGCGGTGGAGCGCATTTGCCGCCGCTTTGCGCAGTGCGGCGTGTCGCCGCTGGTGCTTGGTACCACAGGCGAGGCGGCCTCCATCTCGGCTGCCGAAAACGTCCGCGTGGTGCTGGCTGCCGTGCAGGGCATGGGCGGCGCAGGCTTGGTGTACGCAGGCATTGCGGGCAACAACGTGGCGCAAAATATGGAGAACGCTAAGGCCTACGTCGCCCTCGGCGCGGGCGTTATGATGTCAGTGCTGCCGTACTACTACGCGCTCACTGACTCGCAAATGCTGCGCTACTACGCGCAGCTGGCCGACGCAGTGCCGCAGCTGATGATGTACAACATTCCCGCCACCACGCACATGTCCATCCCGCTCCAGGTGGTTGCGCAGCTGAGCACACATCCCAACATCTGCGGCCTCAAAGACTC
Organism: Prevotellaceae bacterium; assembly: GCA_031289995.1. The sequence goes on from JAITOI010000242.1 coordinate 1,323, forward strand.
GGAGCGCGACGAGCATCGCATGGAGGAGTGCATTGCGATGTTTCGCGAGCGCGAAGATTTTTCGTACTTCCTTGGCTACGCAGCGCTGTCGGCGGCGGCCCTGCTGCAAGGCGCCGACGGTATTGTGCCGAGCACCGGCAACGTGGTGCCCGCCATGTTCCGCCAGCTCTACGATGCGGCCATCTCCGGCAACGAAGTTGAGGCTCGCAGGCTGCAATGCGAGACCAACGATATTGCCAAAATCTACCAAGCCAACCGCACGTTGGGGCAGTCGCTGGCCGCCCTCAAAGCCATGCTCAGCGTGCTGCGGCTGTGCGAGCCTAACGTGCTTCCACCCCTCGATAACCTCACGGCGGATGAAATAAACGAGCTGCGAAAGCAAATGGCAGCAACCGCTATGAATTTGCCCAGCTAACCCTCGCCTGCGGGCTAATAATGCAGCGCACTTCGGCCAGCAGCTCGTGGTCGATAGGCTCGTTTATCCACTGCAAATTTTTCCGTACGTTGTCGGGGTTGGTGGTGCTGAACAGCGTGGTGGCAATGCGCGGATTGCTCACGGCGTACTGCATGGCGAGCTTTTCGATGGGGTATCCCACTTCGGTGCAATGCACCATAGCCTTTGCGCACAGCGCTACCAGCAGCTTTGGCGCGGGATGCCAGTCGGGCATGCCGCGCGAGGAAAGCATCCCCATCGAAAGCGGCGAGGCGTTGATAACACCCACACCCTTGCTCTCGAAGTAGTCGAGGTAGTCCGCCAGCGCGTCGTCGCAAAGGCAGTAGTGGCAAAAGCTGAGCACGCACTCCACCAGACCTTCGGGCGTGCGGTCGAGCACCCACTTGAGGTTGGCCAGCTGCAGGTCGGTGATGCCCACATGCCGCACCAGACCTTGCGTGCGCAGCTCTGCGAGGGCGGGCAGCGTTTCGTTCACCACCACATTCATGTCCGAAAATTCGATGTCGTGCACGTTGACAATGTCGAGGTAGTCCACGTGCAGGCGCTCCATGCTTTCGTACACGCTTTGGCGCGCTTTGGCTGCGGAGTAGTCCCAGCTTTTGACACCGTCGTTGCCGTAGCGCCCCACCTTGGTCGAGAGGTAGTATTGGCTGCGCGGGATTTCCTGCAAGGCTTTGCCCAGCACGGTTTCGGCCTTGTAGAAGCCGTAGTAGGGCGACACGTCGATGAAGTTCATTCCGCCGTCCACCGCGGCGTGCACGGCGTTGATGCCGTCGGCCTCGCGCAGCGAATGAAACACGCCACCCAGCGACGACGCGCCGAAGCTAAGGCTGGAGAGGCGGAGGGAGGTTTTGCCGAGAAGGTTGTAGTCCATGAAGATTTGAGAATTTGAGAATTTGAGAATTTGAAGATTTGAAGATTTGAAGATTCCCTGCTGGGCGGCCTGTGTGGGGATAATCTTCAAATTTTCAAATTTTCAAATAAAAATGTGTATGTTTTTCCGGCTTCGGTGGGCACGTCGTACTCCATCACGTCCTTCAGCGCGGGCGTGCGCAGCTGGGCTTGGGGCGAGGCGAGGTAAGGCTTTGCCGTTTGCAGCGCGAACAGCGGATTGGGATTTTCGCCTTCGGCTTTGGTTGCGCCGCTGATGGAGGTGTGCACGCGCAGGCGCAGGTTGCCGCCTATGGTGGACTTGATGACCACCTTTGCCAGCTTGCCCTGCGCCCACTCCAAGCGTACCAGCTCGAATCCGCCACGCGCCCGCAGCCCAGCCACCACGCCGCTTTGCCACTCGTCGGGCAGGGCGGGCAGCAGGTGCACCGCGCCATCGTGGCTCTGCAGCAGCATCTCGGCAATGCCCGCGGTGCAGCCAAAGTTGCCGTCAATTTGGAAGGGTGGATGCGCGTCGAAGAGGTTGGGGTAGGTGCCGCCGCTTTCCTTGCGAGCTGAGATGGGACGGGCGGGCGAAAGCTGGTCGGCGATGAGCTTGGCGGCGTGGTTGCCGTCGAGCAGCCGCGCCCAGAGGCACACCTTCCAGCCCATGCTCCAGCCGGTGGACACGTCGCCGCGGTAAACGAGCGACTGCTTGGCAGCCTCGAACAGCTGAGGCGTGCGGTAGGGCGAAATTTGGCAGCCCGGAAACAAGCCCCACAGGTGCGACACGTGGCGGTGCTTGTCGTCGGGGTCGTCCCAGTCGTGGAGCCACTCCTGCAGCTGGCTGTGCTGCCCGATTTGCATCGGTGGCAGCTGGTCGCGTGCGGACTTCAGCTGCGCGGCAAAATCGGCATCCACGCCCAGCGCTTGAGCCGCGAGGATGCAATTCGAAAAGAGGTCGAACACCAGCTGGTTGTCCATCGTGTTGCCCGCAAAAACTTCGGACTTCACGGGCAGCGTTTTCGGCGTGTTTTCGGGCGACACCGAAGGCGCCACCACCAGCCACCCGTGCTCAGGTTCGGCAACGAGGAAGTCGAGAAAAAATTCGGCGGCGCTTTTCATCTGCGGGTAAACGCTGCGCAGGTAGCTGCGGTCGCCCGAAAACAAAAATCGCTCCCACAGGTGCTGGCACACCCAGGCGCCGCCTGCAGGCCAGGTGCCGCTTGGCGAGTGGTCGATGGCGCCGGTAACGCGCCACAGGTCGGTGTTGTGGTGCAGCACCCAGCCTCGTGCGCCGTACATCGCATCGGCGGTGGCGCGGCCAGCCTCGCTCAGCTCCTGCACCATGCGGATAAACGGCTCGTGCATCTCGGCGAGGTTGCCCACCTCGGCAGGCCAGTAGTTCATTTCGGCGTTGATGTTGGTGGTGTACTTGCTGTCCCACGAAGGCTTCAGCTGGTAGTTCCAAATGCCCTGCAAGTTCGCGGGCTGGCCGCCGGGCTGCGAGCAGCTGATGAGCAGGTAGCGGCCAAACTGGAAGTAGAGCGAGGCCAGCTGCGGGTCGCGGTGCGAGGCGTACTCGTCCACGCGAACGTTGGTGGGCTTGGCGGCCTGCGGCGTTTTGCCGAGCTCGAGCTGCACGCGGTCGAACAGCTTTCGGTAAGCCTGCGAGTGCTCTGCAAGCAGCCTGGCAAAAGGCTTGGGCAGCGCGGCTCGGAGGTAATTCTCGGCGCGAGCTTGGGCGTTGCCGCCAATGTCGTTGTAGCGGTTGAAGTTGGTTGCCGCCGACACAAAAATGGTGGCGGACGTGGCGCCCTTCACCTCCACGCATCCCAAGCTGGCGCTGGTGTTGCCGCCCTCGACAACGACCTTGGCAATGGCGTAAAACTTCACCGCGCCCGGCAATCTCTCGTGGTCGCTCGATGTGCCTTCGAGCCGCAGCTCGTCGCCGTTGGCCGCAGCGATGCTCGAATTTTGCGGGCTGCTGAGCTGCATGGTGAACGTCAGCTGCGCGGGATGCGAGGCGGTGAGCCGGATGGCGAGCAGCTGCGCGGGGAGCGAGGTGATGAGCTCGCGCCGAAATTCTACCTCGCCTATCCGGTATCGCACCGCGCTGGTGGCGCCTTGCAGGTCGAGCTCGCGGTAGTAGTCGGCGGGCTGCTCGTGCCCCGCAAACGTAAGCCACAGGCTGCCCAGCGGCTGGTAGGGCATGCCGTGGTTGGTCTTCGACTGGATGAAGCTGTCGCAGGCATTTTGCGCCTCGCGGTACTTGCCCTCGAAGATGAGCTGGCGGATGCGCGGCAGCTCTGCCTTCGCCTTGGAGTTGGCGTTGTTGTTGGGCTGGCCGGCCCACAGCGTTTCCTCGTTGAGCTGAATTTCTTCGTGCCCCGCCTTGCCAAACACCATGGCGCCCATGCGCCCGTTGCCCAGCGGCAGAGCCTCCGTCCAGCGCTCTGCCGGCTTGTTGTACCACAGCGTGTAGTCGTTGTGGGGCTGGGCAATAGTTGCGGAGCTGAGCAGCAGCGCGGCGGCGGAGAGGAATGTGATTTTTTGCATGGCGTAAAAAATTTTAATTGGTGGCGGCAAAGATAGCTTATTTAAAATTTAAAATTTGAGATTTGAGATTCAATGCTGGGTGGAATAAAACTTTTTTTGAGGTGCGATTTCAATCGTCCTGCCGTGCGCACGGATCTTGGTCGTGCCACGAATGAGGCCTGTGCTCCGTGCGCAAAACCACACACGCATCGTGGCTACTAAGGTGGCCATAGAAAATAAGGTTTTGCAATGGGTTGGGCAGCGGCAAAGAACCTCACGGCTGTAGAGACGTGGCGTGCCGCGTCTGTGAAGCTATAGAGACGTGGCGTGCCGCGTCTGTGAGGCTGTAAAGATGTGGCGTGCCGCGTTTGTGAAGCTGTAGAGATGTG
>JAITOI010000115.1 GCA_031289995.1 Prevotellaceae bacterium
CAAAGGATATTGCAACGCTCAAGCAGGCAAAGTTTGTGCGCATCACCAACTCAGGTATGGCCGAAAGCCACCCGCACGACATCACCATCACGAGCGAAGCACCGAACTACAGCAGGTAGGATTTAAAATTTAAAATTTAAAATCCTGCATCTGCTTCGTGTTAATTCGTGTAATTCGTGGACAAAATCTTCAAATCTTCAAATCCTCAAATCTTGAAATTTTCAAATCTAATATTCCTTGCGCTGCTGTGCTCGTGCAGTCACTTCAGCTCTCAATCTCCACCGGAAAACGTGCTGGCCGAGATGGGCGAAAAACGGCTGCTGCTGTCGGACGTGAAGAAAATTTTTCCGCAAACGATGGCGCCCGCCGATAGCCTCGCCACGCTACGCGCCTACATCGATTCATGGGTCAAAAAAGAGCTGATGTTGCGTATGGCCGAGGAGAATTTGGGCAACCGCCAAAAGGACGTATCGGCGCTGCTCGACGACTACCGCACCTCGCTGCTGGTGTACCGCTTCGAGCAAAAATACATCGAGCGCGTGGACACCGTCATCTCGGCGGGGCAGTACGATTTTTTTTACAACAACAACCGCGAATATTTTGTGCTCAGCCGCCCCATTGTGCGTGCAATATTCATCAAGCTCAACAGAAATTCGCCCTACCTTGAGCGCATCAAAAAGCTGTACACATCCTCCAAATCGGAGGACATGACCACGCTCGAAAACCTGTGCCTGCAGGCGGCGCTGCGCTTCGACTATTTTGGCGACCGCTGGCTCACGCTCGACGACATTTTCAAAGAGCTACCCTCACACCCCAGCGTGGCCGACGTGGTGCAAAAACGCGCCATCGATGTTGTCGACAACACCTACGCATACCTTGTGGCCATTAGAGATTACATACCGCGCGAGGCCGTCGCTCCGCTGGAATTTGAGCGCGAAAATATCAAGACGCTGATACTAAATCAGCGTCGAAAATCTTTAATCACCAGCTTAGAGCAGCGCATTTTGCAGGATGCGGTAAAAAATAATCGGGTAAAAATTTACGTGAATGAAAAATAAAAAATGGTATCGCATGGCAGGCGTAATGCTGGCTTGCATGTTAGGCTCGGCGGGAGTTGGGCAGCAAAATGTGTTGGATAAAGTGCTGGCCGTGGTGGGCAACGAAGCCTTGCTCGAGTCGGACTTAGACGTAGAGCTGATGCAGCTTCGCGCACAAGGCCAGCTGGTGGACGACGAAACCACCTGCCGCATTTTTGAGCAGCTGCTCACCCAAAAGCTGCTGCTGGCGCAGGCTCGGCTCGACAGCTTAAAGGAAAACGATATGTGGATTGAGCAGCGACTCGAACAGCAAATGCGCTCGTCGGTGTTGCAGCTGGGTAGCACGCAGGCCGTCGAAAGTTTTTACGGCAAATCGGTGGCGCAAATCAAGCACGAGTGGACGCTGCGGTTGCGCGAGATGAGCCTAACGCAGCAGATGCACGAAAACATCGTCTCGAAGGTGCAGCTAACCCCGCACGACGTGCAGCGCTACTACCTCGAGCAGTCGCCCGACAGCTTCCCGATGCTCCCCGAGCAGTACGTCATTCAGCAGATAGCGCGCTATCCACCCTCGGGCAACGAGGTTCGTTTTGCGGTGCGCGAAAAGCTGCTCGAGCTGCGCGAGCGCGTGATGAACGGCGACAAATTTCAAACCCTGGCGGTGATGTACTCCGAAGACCCAGGCTCAGCGCGGCGCGGTGGTGAGCTGGGCTTCAACTCCCGCGAAGGCTTCGTCAAACCATTTTCCGATGCAGCCTTTGCGCTCAAGCCAGGGCAGGTGTCGCAAATCGTGGAAACCGAGTACGGCTTTCACATCATCCAGATGATAGAGCGCAAAGACGACATGGCCAACCTGCGCCACATCCTCATCAGGCCTAAGTTTTCGGGCGAAACGCAGCAGCAAGCATCGCGCCTGCTCGACAGCGTGGCCACGCTGATACGCGCCGACAGCATTACGTTTGAGCGTGCCGTGATGCGCTACTCCGAGGACAAAAATACCCGCCTCAACAACGGCTACGCGGTGAACCCGCAAACCCTCTCCACGCGCTTCGACAAAGACCAGCTCGCCACCGACTACTACGTGCTGCGCGACATGAAGGTGGGGCAAATATCTGCACCCTTCGAATCGAAGGACAACTCCGGCAACGACATCTACAAAACCATCAAGCTCACCGAGCTCATCCCCGCACACCGCGCCACCTACGAGCAGGACTACATGGTGGTGCTCGAAATTGCCAAAGCCAAGCAGCAGCAAAAGGCGTTTGAGGAATGGATTGGCAAGCGAATCAAAACCTCGTACATCGTGATTGATGCCGACATGCGCAGCTGCCAATTTAGCCACAACGGATGGATAAAATGATGTACCGCTTCTATGCCTCGCTAATGCTGACCTGCATTGCCCTTGGCGCTTCGGCCGAAAAGCGCGAAGTGCAAATTCGCAAGGCCGACTACATGCGCGAGCTGAAGGTGGAAGGCGAGGCGGGCACTCGGCTTATCGGCAGCGTGGAGCTGATGCACAACAATACGCGGATGCTTTGCGACAGCGCCTACATGCACCCCAACAACCGCTTTGAAGCCTTTGGCCACGTAGTCGTAAACAAGGACACGCTGTGGCTTTTCGGCGACTACATGGACTACGAAGGCAACACCGATATGGGCAAGGTGCGGGGCAATTTGGTTACGCTGCTCGACGGCAAAACCCGCTTGCGCACTCAATTTCTCGACTTCAACACTGCCACCAACGTCGCCTATTTTACGCAAGGAGGCACCATCAACAACGGGCAAAATCTGCTCGAAAGCGAGCGTGGACGCTACCTCTCGAACGAAAAATTCGCCATTTTCAACACCCGCGTGGAGATGAAAAACGAGCAGTACAACGTCAAATCCGACTCGCTCACCTACCACATGGAGCAAGACGTAGCAACGTTTTTCAAGCAATCGTACGTGTGGAACAAGGACGTTTTTATTTCGTTCCGGCACGGCTTCTACAGCAAAAACGATGACCATTTTTTTGTGGCCGACAACGCCTACATGATGTCCGAAAAGCAAGAAGGCTGGAGCGATAGCGCCCACTACTACCGTGCGCAAAAGGAGTCGGAAATGTTCGACAACGTGCAGCTCTACGACTCGTCGCAGCACGCCATCACGCTGGGCGATTACGCCAAGCTCTACGAAGAGCGCGGCCTCACCTACATTACGCGAGAGCCTGTGGCGGCGCTGTTTTCCGACAATCCGAAGGACGACACCATGTTTATCAAAGCCGACACGCTGATGGCCTATCGCGTGATAAAAAACGACACCGTGATTTCGCAGCCGAAGCCGCCATTGCCCGCCGACACTGCGATTGACAGCAT
>JAITOI010000023.1 GCA_031289995.1 Prevotellaceae bacterium
GGGCTGGGCACGCAGCCCGAGCGCGAGGCGTTCAGCTCCGTCAGCGGCAAGTTTCGGGCTGGCATTGCGGTGTGCTACGAGTCGATTTTTGGGCAGTTCGTTACCGAGTACGTGCACCAGGGCGCCAACATGCTTTTCATCATCACCAACGACGGCTGGTGGCGCGACACGCCCGGCCACCGCCAGCACCTGCGCTACGCCAGCCTACGCGCCATCGAAACGCGGCGCAGCATTGCCCGCTCAGCCAACACCGGCATCTCGGCCATCATCAATCAGCGCGGCGAAATCGAGCAGCGCAGCTCGTGGTGGGTGCGCACTACGCTGGTGGGTCTCATCAACGCCAACGAGCACATCACGCCCTACGTGCGCCACGGCGACGTCATCGGGCGCATTGCTGCAGCGCTGACGCTAATGCTGCTCGCCTACGGCGCAGCGCTTTGGGCAACGAAAAAATGATGTGCGACTATGCGATGTGCGACCATGCGACCATGCGATGTGCGACTATGCGATGTGCGATGTGCGACCATGCGATGTGCGACTATGCGATGTGCGACACAGCAATTTTCAAATTTTCAAATTTTTAAATCTTAAATTAATATGACTTGGATTAGCGGCGTTGCCCACAGCATCTTGGTGCTGTCGGTGGCCATTGCAGCGGGCATTTGGCTTGGAAAAATCAAGATTGTCGGGGTGTCGCTCGGCATGACATTCGTGCTGTTTGTGGGCATTATTCTGGGGCATTTCGGCTTCGGTATTCCCGACGAGGTGATGCACTTCTTCCGCGATTTTGGGCTAATACTGTTCGTGTTTGCGGTGGGGATGCAGGTCGGCCCCGGCTTTTTTTCCTCGTTCAAAAAGGGCGGCATCACCCTCAACCTGCTCGCTGTAGCCATTGTCCTGCTTGGCGCGGCGGTAACCATTGCCATTCATTTTGCCACCAAAATTCCGATGGCAACAATGGTCGGCATCATGTCGGGTGCCGTTACCAACACGCCCGGATTGGGCGCTGCGCAGCAGGCCTACACCGACCTGTTTGGCGCACCGGAAGCCACCACTGCTATGGGCTACGCGGTGGCTTACCCGTTGGGCGTGATTGGCATCATCCTCTCGATGCTCGTGGTGAAGGCGGTCTGCAAAATCAGCGCCACTGCCGAAGCCGAACAAATCGACAGGGAGGCTGAAGCCAGCGCGATGCACGGTGCTTACCCCATATCGCTGGTGGTGAAAAATCCGGCGGTGTTCGACAAGTCCATCGGCGACCTCGACCGCCTGCTCAAGGGCCGCGAGCTGGTGGTGTCGCGAATATGCTACCGCGAGGACAACCGCATCGACATTGCGAAGGCGGACACCTTGCTGCGCGAAAACGACAAAATTTTTGTCATCACCACCAAGGAAGATGCCGAGGCCGTAAAGATTTTTGTGGGCGAAGAAATCCAGATGGACCGCAAGCAGTGGATACGCACCGAGAGCCAGTTCATCAGCCGCCGCATTATCGTAACCAAGCCCGAGCTCAACGGCAAGCGCCTTGGCGACCTGAAGCTGCGGCAGCTGCACAGCATCAACATCACGCGCATCAACCGCGCCGGCGTTGAGTTTGTGGCCAACCCTGCGGTGAACCTCCAAATCGGCGACCGCCTCACGGTGGTGGGCAGCGAAGCCTCGGTCAACAAGGTTGCCGACGTGCTCGGCAACTCGCTCAAGCGCCTCAACGAGCCTAACCTCATCACCATTTTTGTGGGCATCGGGCTGGGCATTATTCTTGGCTGCATCCCCTTTGGCGTGCCCGGAATCCCGCAGCCCATCAAGCTTGGGCTGGCAGGCGGGCCGCTCATCGTGGCCATCCTCATCAGCCGTTTTGGCTACCGCTACAAGCTAATCACCTTCACCACGCAAAGCGCCAATTTGATGCTGCGCGAGGTGGGCATTGCGCTGTTTCTCGCCTGCGTGGGGCTGGGCGCCGGCAAGGGTTTTGTGGACACCATTGCCAGCGGCGGATGGGTGTGGATTCTCTACGGATTTGCGATAACCATCGTGCCGCTACTCGTGGTAGGATTGCTGGCGCGACGCGTCTATCACCTCAACTATTTTACGCTGCAAGGCCTGCTTGCGGGCAGCACCACCGACCCGCCAGCGCTGGCCTATGCCAACTCCTCCGCAGGCAACGACGTGCCCGCCGTGAGCTACGCCACCGTCTATCCGCTCACCATGTTTCTGCGCGTGGTGGTCGCGCAGCTGATGATGCTCTATTTTTATTCGAGTTAGTGAATAGTGAATAGTGAATAGTGAATAGTGAATAGTGAAGACGAAGACTATGACGAAGAAAAAAGACGAGGACGGAAGATATTTTCTCCCGTCCTCGTCTTCAATTTTCAAATTTTCAAATTTTCAAATCCGAAATTATTGCATCAATTTTTGCATCGAGCCGAGCCGTTGCCGCACCAATGTCTGCAACGGTTTTGATGTCCTCGCGAACGCCAAAGTAGAGCTTGATTTTAGGCTCGGTGCCCGACGGTCGCACGGACACGATGTAGCCGTCTTCGGTGAGCCACTGCAGCACGTTTGACCTTGCCTTAAACGCCAGCGGCTCGCTCTTGCCGCTTGCGGTGTCGAGCGCGGTGAGCAGCTGGTAGTCGAGCACCTGCGTAACCGTTGAGCCAGCCAATTTTTGCGGTGGATTGCTGCGAAAATCTTTCATCATCTGCTGAATTTCCGCCAGCCCCTCCTGCCCCTTCCGGACAAGGGAAATGAGCCGCTCGTGGTACAATCCGTAGCGCAGGTAAACGTCGTGCAGCAGCTCGAGCATCGTCATACCTTGCTCCTTTGCCCATGCAGCTACTTCGGCCGCAAGCCCGCTGCTCACAACGGCATCCTTGTCGCGCACCAGCGAGCCAACGTTGAAGCCAAAGCTCTCCTCGCCGCCGCCAATGTAGGTCTTTTTTCCCTCCAATTCGCGCACCACTTCGGCAATGTTTTTGAAGCCGGTGTAGCAGTCGTAGCAAGCCACGCCAAAGCTCGACGCAATTTTGCTGATGATGGTGGACGACACGATGGTGCGCACCGTAAATTCGTTGCCGGTGAGCTTGCCCAATTCCTTCCAGCGGGTGAGCAGGTAGTGCGTAAAAATGGCGTTGGTTTGGTTGCCATTGAGCAGCACAAATTCGCCATTCGGGTTGCGCACGGCAAGGGCTATGCGGTCGGCGTCGGGGTCGGTTGCCATCACCATTTCGGCGCCCACAGCCTTCGCTTTTTTCACCGCCAGCTCAAGCGCGGTTGGCTCTTCGGGGTTGGGCGAATGTACGGTGGGGAAGTTGCCATCGTTCACGTCCTGCTCCGGCACGTGCACGAGGTTGGAGAAACCCATGCGGCTCAGCATTTCGGGCACGAGGCGAACGCCGCAGCCGTGCAGCGGGGTGTAAACAATTTTGATGTCGTTGTGCTTTTGAATGGCTTCGGGCGAGAGGCAGAGCAAGCCTTTGATGGCGTTGAGGTAGATGTTGTCCACCTCCTCGCCGATGGTTTCGATAGCGCCGCAACCCCCGCTCCACTTGACTTGCGAGGGGTCGGTGATGAGGCCAACCTCGGCGATGATGTTCGTGTCGTGCGGCGCCGTAACCTGTGCGCCGTCGTCCCAGTAAGCTTTGTAGCCGTTGTACTCTTTGGGGTTGTGCGAGGCGGTGAGCATCACGCCGCCCTGACACCCGAAGTGGCGCACGGCAAAGCTCAGCTCCGGCGTGGGTCGCAGCGCGTCGAAGAAGTAAACGTGGAAGCCGTTGGCGGCAAAAATTTCGGCAACGGTGCGGGCAAATTCGGGGCTGTTGTTGCGGCAGTCGTGCGTAATGGCAACCTTGATTTGCGGCAGCGCAGCAAAGTTTTTGGCGAGGTAGTTTGCCAAGCCTTGCGTGGCCATACCCACGGTGTACTTGTTCATGCGGTTGGTGCCCACGCCCATGATGCCGCGCAGCCCGCCGGTGCCGAACTCGAGGGCTTGGTAAAAGCTTTCGGTGAGCTCGCGTGGATTGCTATCCATCAGCTCTTGCACGCGACGCTTGGTGTCGTCGTCGTAGCTGCCTGCCAGCCACGCCTGGGCGGAGGCAAGTGCAGTTTCGTTTGCAGACATAGAATTTGAAAATTTGAAGATTTGACGATTTGAAAATTTGAAAATTCAGCAAATAAGGGGGCAAAGGTAGCACTTTTTTTTGTAGCGCGAGAAAAATATTTTTTCATCCTCTGAAACCCTGATGAACATTGGCTTGCGCCGCTTTTGGAAAAAAATTTATGCCAAAAAATTTGCTATTCCAAAAAATGGTTGTACCTTTGCAGCCCGATTTTTTAGGCATGGCTCATTCGTCTATCGGTTAGGACGAGAGATTTTCATTCTCTAAAGAGGAGTTCGACTCTCCTATGGGCTACGATTTTATTGAGTTTCGTGAACATTCAACACTTCAAATTTTGCAAGTATGGCAAACATTAAATCGGCTATCAAAAGGATACGCCAAGACCAAAAGCGCAGGCTGCACAACCGCTACTACGCTCGCACCGCACGCAACGCCGTCAAAGCGCTACGCAGCACCACCGACAAGGCCGCCGCAGTCGCAATGCTGCCCAAGGTAGCCAGCATGGTGGACAAGCTGGCCAAGATGAGCGTCATTCACAAGAATAAGGCGGGCAACCTTAAAAGCTCGCTCGCGCTGCACGTCAACAAGCTGGCCTAAGCAACGGCAGGCTTTCGCGGCGCGAAAGAAACGGGACTAATCGCTACACAGAAGCTGCAATTTTTACGTTGTGGTTTTTGTGTTTTTTTCAACAATTAATCACCCTGCAAACCTTGTAAAATATGGCTACTATCAACGAACGGAGCAACATCGTCATTCGCTTTTCGGGCGACTCGGGCGATGGTATGCAGCTCACCGGAACGCTGTTTTCCGACACCTCGGCCTTGTTGGGCTACAGCGTTTCGACTTTCCCCGACTACCCCGCCGAAATCCGCGCCCCGCAAGGCACGGTGGCTGGTGTGTCGGGGTTTCAGGTGCACTTCGGAAGCGAGGTGCACACCCCCGGCGACCACTGCGACGTGCTGGTGGCAATGAACCCCGCAGCGTTCAAGGCCAACGCCAAATGGATGAAGCCCGACGCAACGGCCATCCTCGATGCCGATGCCTTCGACGAGGCTCACCTGCAGAAGGCCGGCTTCGCTACGGCTGACCCCGTGGCCGAGCTCAAGCTCGATGGGCACAACATCATCTGGGCGCCCATCACCTCGTTCACCAAGGCGGCGCTCAAGGATTCGGGCGCAGATTCCAAGACCGTGCTGCGATGCAAAAACATGTTCGCTCTCGGCGTGTGCTACTACCTGTTCAACCTCCCGCTGGAGCACACCGAAACCTACTACGCCACCAAGTTCAAGAAAAAGCCCGCCGTTATTGACCTCAACAAGCAGGTGCTGCGCGGCGGATACCACTACGCGGCCAACACGCACGCCTTTGCCAACACCTACAAGGTGGCGGCGGGTGCAGCCGAAAAGGGCGCATACCGCATCATCAGCGGCAACGTGGCCACCGCATGGGGGCTGATGGCAGCAGCCGAAAAATCGGGGCTGGAGCTCTTTTGCGGCTCGTACCCCATCACGCCTGCAACCGGCATTCTCGAAGAGCTGGCGCTACGAAAATACTTGGACGTAAAGACGCTGCAGGTCGAAGACGAAATCGCTGGAATCTGCACTGCCATTGGCGCCGCGTTTGCGGGATGCCTGGCGGTTACAACCACCTCCGGCCCCGGACTTGCGCTCAAGGGCGAAGCCTTAGGCCTTGCGGTGATGGCCGAATTGCCGCTGGTGGTGGTGGACGTGCAGCGCGGCGGACCATCCACCGGATTGCCCACCAAAACGGAGCAGAGCGACCTGCTGCAAGCCCTGTACGGGCGGCACGGCGAGTGCCCGGTGGTGGTGCTGTCGGCCTTCTCTCCGTCCGACTGTTTTCACGCTGCGTTTGCGGCAGCAAAAATTGCGCTGGAGCACATGACGCCTGTCATCCTGCTCACCGACGGCTTCATTGCCAATGGCAGCGAGCCTTGGCGCATTCCGTCGATGAAAGATTTTCCGGCCATCGTTGCCCCCATTGTGCGCGAGGGCGAAGCCTACCAGCCCTACGAGCGCGACCTGCGGCTGGCGCGACGCTGGGGAATACCCGGCACCAAAGGCCTCGAACATTGCGTGGGTGGGTTGGAAAAGGACGCACTCAAGGGCAGCATTTCGCACGACGCGGCTAACCACCAAAAAATGGTTGACCTTCGCGCCGCAAAGGTGGAGCGCGTTGCGGACTTCATCCCCGACCTGACGGTGGACGGCGAACAGCAGGGCGACCTGCTCGTGCTGGGCTGGGGCGGCACCTACGGACACCTGCTGAGCGCGGTAACGCAGCTGCGCAGCGAAGGCAAAAAAGTCAGCTACGCACATCTGCGCTACCTCAACCCCATGCCCAAAAACACCGAGCAGCTGTTGAGCAAATTCAAGCGCATCGTGGTATGCGAGCTCAACCTGGGCCAGCTGGCAAGCGTGCTGCGGTCGAAGCTGCCGCACATCGCCGTGGAGCAGTACAACAAGGTGCAAGGGCAGCCGTTCACGGTGGCAGAGCTGGTGGAGCATCTCAAAAATAAGCTGTCCACGAATTACACGAATTAACACGAATGCTGGGAAATATTGAGCTATTCAAATTCGTGTTCATTCGTGTAATTCGTGGACAATACGAACAAAAAATCAAAATCTTTTAATCGAAAAATAATGTACTCTCCCCAAGATTTTAAGAGCGACCAGGAAGTGCGCTGGTGTCCGGGATGCGGCGACCACGCTGTGCTGGCAGCGGTGCAGCGCGTGCTGCCGGAGGTGGCCGAGGCCATTGGTCAGCCCAAAGAAAACTTTGTTTTCATTTCGGGAATCGGCTGCTCGTCGAGGTTTCCGTACTACATGAACACCTTTGGGATGCACACCATCCACGGCCGCGCAACGGCCATCTCCACCGGCGTGCGCGTGGCCAATCCCAAGCTCTGCGTGTGGCAGGCCACCGGCGATGGCGACGCGCTGGCCATTGGCGGCAACCACTTCATCCACGCCATCCGCCGCAACATCGACCTCAACATCTTGCTCTTCAACAACGAAATTTACGGCCTCACCAAAGGCCAATATTCGCCCACTTCCAAGCTGGGATTGGTAACCAAAACTTCGCCCTACGGCACGGTTGAGCGACCGTTCAATCCGGGTGAGCTGGTGATTGGTGCCACCGGCACTTTCTTTGCCCGCTCGCTCGACGTGGAGCTCAAGCTGAGCGCCGAATGCATGAAGGCCGCCGCGCTGCACCAAGGATGCGCTGTGGTGGAGGTGATGCAAAACTGCGTCATCTTCAACGACGGCACTCACAGCGCCTTTACCGACAAGGCTGTGCGCGACGACCGCTGCATCGTGCTACAGCACGGACAGCCTATGATTTTTGGCAAAAACAAGGACAAGGGCATCGTCCTCGACGGCCTCAAATTGCGGGCTGTGCAGCTCGACAGCGCCTCCGAAAAACGAGTGCTGGTGCACGACGCGCACGAGAGCGACCGCACCGTGCACAACATGCTGGCCGCGATGAAAGCTCCCGACATGCCGCTGGCGCTGGGCATCATCCGCGCCGTCAACGAGCCGACCTACAACGACCGCGTGCAGGAGCAGCTCAAGCAGGTGATGGAAAACCGCACCATTACTTGCATGGACGAGCTGCTGCATAGCGGGGAAACGTGGACGGTGTGATGAAATGTTGACCCGCAACAAACAACAAAATACCTCAACCATGAAACACCTCCTGCTCATCAGCAATTCCACCAATGCCGGCGAGGGCTACCTCGACTACTGCAAGCAAAGCATCGCCGATTTTTTGCACGACCACGGCGCGAACAAAGCGCTGTTTTTTCCGTTCGCGGCTGTTACGTTTTCGTACGATGAGTACGAGCGCAAGGTGCGCGAAAAGCTTGCCCCGCTTGGGCTGAGCGTGGAGAGCGTGCACCGCGCAGCGGACGCAAAACAGGCGGTGCGCGAGGCGCAAGCCATCGTGGTGGGCGGCGGAAATACCTTCCATCTGCTCGCTAAAATTCAGGAGTTAGACCTCCTCGAAGCGGTGCGAAGCAAAACGCTGCAAGGCACGCCCTACTTAGGCTGGAGTGCCGGCAGCAACATGGCTTGCCCCAGCTTGTGCACCACCAACGATATGCCCATCGTGGAGCCAAAAAGCTTCGCCGCCTTCAACCTCGTGCCCTTCCAAATCAACCCGCACTACCTCGACGCACACCCCAGCGGACACGCTGGCGAAACGCGCGAGCAGCGCCTGCAGGAGTACATCGCCGCCAACCCTCAGCGCTACGTGGCTGGGCTGCGCGAGGCCTGTATGCTGCGCCTCGAAGGCGACACGCTCACGCTGCACGGCGCCCGCACGATGCGCGTATTCAAGGCCGGATGCGAACCGCGCGAGCTGGCCGCAGGCGACAATTTGCAATTCTTGCTCGCATAGAAAACATCGACGATGAACACCTTCTACAAGCCGCGCAAACCTGCGCCCGACAACCTGCTCTTCGGCCTGCACCCCGTGATGGAGGCTTTGCAGAGCGGTCGCGAAGTTGACCGCATCCTCATCCGCCGCGGCCTCGACGCTGAGCTGTCGTTGCAGCTGCGCACGCTGGCTGCCGAGCGGCAGGTGCCCGTGCAGCAGGTGCCCGTCGAAAAGCTCAACGCGCTGACGCAAAAAAATCATCAGGGCGTGGTGGCGTTTGCCTCGCTCATCGAGTACGCCAACCTCGAAGAGGTGGTCATCGGCGTGATGGAGCGCGGCGACGTGCCGCTGCTGCTGCTGCTCGACGGCGTTACCGACGTGCGCAACTTTGGCGCCATTGCCCGCTCGGCTGAGTGCGCGGGCGTGCACGCGATAGTGCTGCCCACCACGGGCGCGGCGCAAATCAACGGCGACGCGCTCAAAGCATCGGCGGGAGCGCTCAACGTGGTGCCGGTGTGCCGCGTGCCCTCGCTGCGCAACGCCATTGGCTACCTTCGCGCCAGCGG